>DQKS01000051.1 GCA_015660645.1 Gammaproteobacteria bacterium | reverse complement strand
CTGTTTGTGTGAAGCGTACTTAGGACCAAGTGACCTGTAAGCGCTGCTTTTGAAGCTATATCTGCGGTCTCAGCATCACGAATCTCACCAACCAGGATAATTTCAGGATCTTGTCTCAAGAATGATCTTAATGCACTAGCAAATGTTAGGCCAATATCCTCCCTCACCTGCACTTGAGATATTCCAGACATTGTGTATTCTACAGGGTCCTCAGCAGTCAGGATGTTGACGTCAGGCTGGTTTAGGTGGTTCATTGCCCCGTACAATGTAGTTGACTTACCACTACCGGTTGGACCAGTTACCAATATCATTCCCTGTGGCATATTGATGGCTTTTAAAAAATCATCCTCTTGGCTCTGAGTAAACCCGAGTGCACTCAAAGTTACCGCAAGTGAAGAGGAATTCAGGATACGAATAACCACTCGCTCACCTAGATGAGTAGGTAGGATTGATATTCGAAAATCAACCTCAGTGCCACCTTTAACAATGTATGAAATCTTACCATCTTGAGGAAGGCGTCTTTCAGCGATATCAAGGTTAGCTAGAATCTTAACTCTTGCAACAACGGCAAGGTAGTTAGTTGATATAAATTTATTGTATTTGGACTGAGACACCAATGATCCATTAACTCTAAATCGTATCTGCGCAGATTCTTTGAATATCTCAATATGCACATCACTCACGCCTGCTAATACTGCCTCTGATAAAAAATCATCGCAGATCTCTACAACGTTTCCTGTCTCATTAACCTCAGAGCTAGCAGCCTTACTTTTGGCACCTGCTCTTTTTTGTTTAGGCACTTCCTTTTGTTTAGGAGCGCTCTCTTTTGCTTTAGCTAACGCACCTGCAAGGTCTAATTTACCCTTATTAGACGTCCCCTCTGCGCCCTTAATGGACTTTCCTCTAGCTTCTATGTTTTTAGATGCATTCTTAAGGCTTTCTAAATCCACTACCTGAGCTTTAGGCTCCTCCTTCTTTGGGATATTTAAAACTGAGAGTGAAATATTTTTCTTTTCTTTTTCTTGTTCCATCTCTGATTCTTTCTTCAATTTCGAGAGATCCAATACAACCTCAGGTGGTTTTTTCCCACTAACAATATTATCCATTCGCAATTCAACCATTTTATTTGTCTGTTTAGTAGTCACTTTTGAGGCTGCTACCTTCTTTTTCTTCAAGAGTTCCGATTTTTTCATCTCAGAAACCGTATGTATATGTTTTTGCAGAATAGACTCAAAAATTATTTCTGGAGGTATAAACTTAGCTGACACCTTTCTTCCAAGCATTAAACCAAGATTTTTTAATGAATTTAATGCGGTCGGGTCGCACATTCCCATGTCAATCGTGCCCAAACCGACTTTCATTGGCACTATGCCGTTTTTAAGGCAGAATGAAATTGGGAATTTTTCTAATTCGGGGACAATGGGTTCAGGATTTAGGTCGTAAGAGATATTGTATTTCTTTGAGAATCCCTGAAGAATCTGCTCTACTGTAATTTCCCCATCCTTGATTAGCAAATCAAATACAGTCGTACCCATATTTGTAGCTTGCTTTGAATGCTGAGCGAACACATCGACTTCAACCAGCCCAAGATCTTTTATTTGTGCTGCCAAGCTATCTTTTAAGTCGGCAATTTGATCTCTACTCATTTACAGCAATACCTATAACACCGTAGGTGCAATAAAAATATAAAGATGATCTTTACTATCCGTATTTTCTCTAGACTTAAAGAAATGGCCTATCCCAGGCAGGTCTTTAAAAAATGGAATTCCGCTATCAGCGGTTGATTTAGTCCCCTTGATAATGCCACCGATCATGGCAACACCGCCATCTTCAATTAACAACTTCGTTGTGAGCATTTTCTTAGATATTGGAGGTGGGTTGCTTCCTGTCAATGGCGAATCTTTATTGATCTTAATATCCATATAAACATTTCCATCCGGGATTATCGAAGGAGTTACCTCAAGTTGCAATGCTGCAGTTACAAATGAGGTGGTTGGGGTTGATCCAGCTTGTGCTGCCAGTTGATATGGGATATCCGTCCCGTCGGTAATTGTAGCCGTTTCATTATCAATAATGAATAACTTTGGGTTCGATACTATCGTGACTAGGCGTTCTTTTTCCATGGCCTGAAGCTCAAGCCTTAGGTCTGCAGTGTTCCCAGCAAAGAGTCCAATTATACCGCCAGTTGCGCCAGATATAATATTTGATGCCAGTGTGCCACCAGAAGAAGCCGTTGTTATTCCTCCTGGAGCAGTAGGAGGTGTTCCCCCATTCCCGCTGAATGTCGCCTCCCCCAGAATATTCCTATTAGAGGGTCCTTGGTAGAGGCTTATACTTGAACCTAACTTCTCCTCAAAACCATCCGAAGCTTCGACAATGAACACTTCCACCATAACCTGCTTGGTAGGCTGGTCTAGGTTGTCAATGGTCGTTTTGATCCACTCAATGTCTGAAGGTGATGCCTGAACTATTAATGAATTAGTCCTGCTATCAATAACAAATGTTGCCCTTTGCTCAACTCCAGAAGCGTCTCCTCCAGCTTCAAGCGTAGATATAACATCCCGAAGCTGTTTAGCCAAAACATCCGGCTTGGTGTAATTGAGCTTGAAGATTGCTGTAGTTTTGGTTTCAAGTCCAGATAATGAGTTAACAACATCAATCTTAGACTCCAGAGCAGCTTTATATGCTTTACTTTGCTCTACTGCCACCTCATGTGTATGAACTGTTATCACAT
Organism: Gammaproteobacteria bacterium; assembly: GCA_015660645.1. Taxonomy (GTDB): domain Bacteria; phylum Pseudomonadota; class Gammaproteobacteria; order Magnimaribacterales; family Magnimaribacteraceae; genus CAJJAM01. The sequence continues at coordinate 2,127 of DQKS01000051.1, read as the reverse complement.
TCCCTGATGCATTAACATCATGAATAAGGCCTTTTTCCCTTAATACCATGTTAAAGACCTCAAGCCAGTTGACATCTTTAACACGCATGCTTAAATTGCCTGTAACCTCATCGCCAATAACAAAATTAATTTCCGTCATTTTCTCAAGAAGGTGAAAAAACTTTCTGATTGGAATTACGTTTACATTTAATGAAATAGGATAATCCTGCCAAAGTGCGTCTCTGAATTTCACACCCTTTTGATCGCCTTCTATCTCAATAACACTTCTTTTAGCCCCAACATTCTTTGGATTAATAACAGTTAGGCCATCCCCTTGCATGGGTGACTCACTGATCATTTTAAGGACCTCTTCCCTTGTTTGAATGGGATTATTTACAACATCTTCCTTTGTAACCATAGGTTTCAGGCACCCTGTTAAGAAGATGCTAAGTATCGTTACTGTATATATTTTTTTAGTTAACTTGTTCACCGAGGACTATCACCTTACTCTCATTAGATGAGCTGATCTGAATTGAATTAAAAGTTATATTTGTCAACGTAACTTTGCTTGAAATCCTATCTCCTGGTGCGTAAATTTTAGACTCGCCTTCTGGCGTAATGATAATACACACACTCATCTCATCCGAAACTAAAACACCAGACAAATAATATTGCTCGTCCTCTTCAGGCACATCGACAACGGAGCTCGTTTTCTTTCCTTCTCCAGGCACATCAACAACAGGCCTTTTTTTCTTTGCTACCTCTTTCACTACAGGCGGCAAAAATGGATCTCTCATTTCAGATGCCCCAGAATCCAGACCTGACTCAGGAGCCTCAACAAAACCAACTCGCCTGAAATTTGTAGAATCATAAGCACCACCCTCCAGAGTCGCTTTTATCAACCGCGGGGTATGGTCCAATTCAACCGCCGCTCTTCTTGCCGCCGGGACATTTTCCATTGACTCTTTTGACAGGCCAGTCGCATATATTAATATTTCACCTGTTTTTTTAGTAAACTCAAACTCGTAGAGACCTTGCTTTCTTGCCTCAGAGTATGCTTTTTGGAAGGGTGAAAGATTACTCCCCTCGCCCGCATGCGCACTACTGATGATAAAGTCTAATGACGTCTCAAATACATTACTTAACGCCTTAACATACCCGCTAATTGGACTATCACTTGCTGTGACTAACTTTAATTTTGGAATTGATTTTGGTGGGGGAGCAAACTTCACTGTTAACTTCAGATTTAAGTTATTAGACTTTCTTTCTTTTTTGATATCTAAATTTAGGACTTGTGAGGCAGCCACATGCTTATTCAATTCCGTAGAAAATCTTAGCAAATCAAAGTAAGTGCCACTCACCTCCAACCCAATACCAAGCTTCTTTGTCCCTTTTATTTTTTTTTGTAAATCAATATTTATTAAGTCGAGATTATGATTAGATACAAGCCTTGTAACTCTACCTGATAACTCGTCACTAGATTTAGGGCTGCTAAATAGCTGTGTGAAATATACCTCATTACCCTTAATTACTTCATCGAATTTCTTTGTTAAGTTTGCTAGTTCAGCTGATGTACTATTATGTCTTGCTTGCTCCTGATCGTAGATAGCTGGATTATCTAATAGCCCATATATAAAATAAGAAAGAATAGATACTGTCAGAAAGCTTATGGGAATAAACATTGCTGTTTTGCTGCCCATTGCTTTTCCATTCTTGCCAAAAACCAACTTCAACAAACCGCCCAGATCTTTTAGGTCTAGGTTTTTTAAGTCAGTAGATTCTTTTGTGTTCTCAGTCATAGTGCCTCTATTTTATTTGAAAAGAAAATTCAAACGTACTAAATTCATCTCTACCACTCGGTGCCTTTATAGACAGAAGCTTCACATTTGCAAAGGACTTTCCAAGATCATTCAATATATCAGAGGAGATCCCTGGGTCATTTGCTCGAACTGTCAACAGCGACTCCCCTCCCCTTAAGTGTTTGATCTCACTAACAAATGAACCCCTAGGAAACACTACCACATAACCAAATCCAAGGAGCTGTTTATTTGCTTCTCCAGAATCCTTTGTCCACCGAATTAAGTCCTTATATTGTTTCTTCTGCTTATTGAGGTCAGATTGCAATGTGTTTGCGCTAGCAGCCATTGT
>DQKS01000066.1 GCA_015660645.1 Gammaproteobacteria bacterium | reverse complement strand
GGTTTTATTTTAGTACCCCTAATTTTTTGGCACTATAAAAAGAGGTCAACAAACTAAGAGTCTATAAATCTCCTTTTTCCCTTACTTCACTCTGATTGATAGTAAACTGCTCTCCGTATCTAGCTTCTAGTTTCTTTTGATTTTCGCTTATAACTTCTACTGGATCTAGATCTAAAGCCATACATGCAGTAGCCCAATACCACATAATATCTCCTAGTTCTCTTTTCATATGAAAGATATTTGCCTCATCAGCAGGCTTTCCTTGCAGGATCATTTTCTTGACTATTTCAACAAATTCGCCTGTTTCACTTCCTAGGCCAAGAGCTCCAGTGAGTAATCGGGGAATATCAATATCTGAATTATTTTGAATAGAGTCTAGGGAAGATTTAAGAGATTCCAAGTCAAGGCTTGGTTCGCTCGTGACTTTAGTTACAAAATCACTATAGGTAGAAAAGAAATCTTTTACGTCTGTCATAATTTAACAATCATAACCTATGATAGTTCTTTTCTCATGCTCTTTGGTTCAGAAATTAGGCCAATAAATATTAAGTTACTTAATTAAAAATCCTTTTTCTTATATAGAATACGCACGTGGATGTATCAGATATTTTTCAAAATTTAAATGAGCCTCAAAGACAGGCTGTTACGTCTGAATCTCAGAATTTATTGATCCTTGCTGGGGCCGGTTCAGGCAAAACAAGAGTAATAGCACACAGAGTTGCCTGGTTAATAAAAGGCGTGGGAGTTAGTCCACACTCTCTTTTAACCGTTACTTTTACAAATAAAGCAGCTAGCGAAATGCGTGGAAGAATAGAAGCTATTGTTGAAGAGGACATGGGCAATTTTTGGTGTGGCACCTTTCATGGAATATCTCACAGGTTGCTAAGAAGTCATTGGGAAGAGGCAGGATTGAGAAGGGAGTTTGCAATATTAGATAGCGAAGATCAGTTTAGGGTCATCAAAAGGGTTGCTAAGTCTTTAGGTTTAGATGATGCGAAGTGGCCTCCTCGTCAAATACAGTGGTTTATAAATAAGCAAAAAGATGAATGCAGGCGGTCTAAAGATGTAGAAATAGGTGATGATTATTTTGCGGAAAAGATGAATCAAGTTTATATAGCTTACGAAGAGTTGTGTGAAAGAGAGAGTTTAGTAGATTTTGGTGAGCTTTTGCTTAGAACTTATATGTTACTTAAGCATAATGAACAAATACTTCAGCATTACCAAAGGAGATTCAAACACATTCTTGTAGACGAGTTTCAAGACACAAACGAGGTTCAATATCAGTTTCTTAGACTTTTAACTAATGGCGGCAGTCATATTATGTCAGTAGGAGATGATGACCAGTCCATTTATGGCTGGAGAGGAGCAAAAAGCGAAAATATAAACAGGTTTACAAAAGATTACTCAGAAACAGAGGTTATTAAATTAGAGCAGAATTACAGGTCTACAGAAATTATTTTAAGTGCTGCTAATGAAGTGATTAAGAACAATCAAGGGCGAATGGGGAAAAACCTATGGACTGAGCAGAAAGAAGGCGAGCAAATTTCCGTTTATTCTGCCTACAATGAAGACGATGAGGCACGATACGTAGTTGGAAGCATCCAGACCTGGATGGGCCTAGGTAGAAATCTTGATGAAGTTGCAATTCTCTACAGATCTAATGCCCAATCTAGAGTTTTAGAAGAGGCCATATTAAGAGAAGGTCTGCCATATAAAATATACGGCGGATTAAGGTTCTATGAAAGAGCTGAAATAAAGAATGCTATGGGTTATTTAAGGCTAGTATTTGGCAGAGAAGATGACGCGGCATTTGAAAGAGTAATCAATGTTCCTCCTAGAGGAATAGGAGCGAAGACGATCGATGTAATAAGGGCTAGGGCTCTAAGAAATGAGTCCTCTTTATGGAAAGCTGCAGAAGATCTTTTAGATACAGAAGGCCTAACACCTAGGGCTGCTCAATCTGTTCAAGGCTTTATGTCTGACTTCGATAAATTAGAAGAAGAGACAGAGGATTTATTGTTTAAGGATATGGTTGATCATGTCATTCAAAGCAGCGGCCTGATTGAATATCATAAAAAAGAAGCCGGAGAGAAAGGAAGAACTAGAGTTGAGAATTTAGGTGAACTAGTAACAGCTGCAGCTGATTTTGAATCCCCCGAAACTGAAGAAGAAACATCTGAGTTAAAGCTGTTTATTGATCATGCCGCACTGGATGCCGGTGACACTCAAGCTGCTGAACACGAAGCTGCAATCCAACTTATGACACTCCACTCTGCTAAAGGCTTAGAGTTTCCGTTGGTCTTTATAACAGGTTTTGAAGAAGGTCTTTTCCCTCACAAATTATCAATAGAAGAGCCAGGGCAATTACAGGAAGAAAGAAGGCTTTGTTATGTTGGAATGACCAGGGCTATGGAAAAATTATTTATTATCCATGCAGAAATGAGAAATCTGTATGGCTCAGAGACTTTTAATCCCCCATCAAGGTTTTTAAGAGAGATACCAGTCGAGCTAACCTTAGAAGTTAGAACTGGAGGCAACATACCTAGGCAGCAAACTCGTTCTAAAGCAACAAGTTCTGGAGAGGTACCTGATACAGAGTTTAAACTTGGACAGATGGTTGCCCATGATGTTTTTGGTGAAGGAGTGATTCTGAATTATGAAGGTCAAGGAGCCAATGCAAGGGTGGAGGTGAGTTTTAATAAAAGTAAAACTAAATGGTTAATGGTTTCTTACGCTAAACTTAGATCAATATAGTTAAGGAGAGTGCATGGAAAAGTTTGTAGTTTTGATAGTAATTCTTTTTGGGATGATGTCGTGCTCTGAAGCAACTAAAGTGGAAGCAGATGATACTTGCTTGTCTAACGGAGGAAAAAGTTACAAATGGAATATGGTAACAACTTGGCCAAAGAACTTCCCTGGTCTAGGCATGGCTGGTGAGAATTTCTCTCAATATGTTGATGAGATGACCTGTGGGCAAATGAAAATAAAAGTTTACGGGGCTGGAGAACTTGTTCCAGCTATGGGTGTTTTTGATGCCGTCTCCCAAGGCAACGTTCAATTGGGTCATGGAGCTTCTTATTATTGGACAGGAAAAGTTAAATCATCTCAGTTTTTTACTGCTGTTCCTTTTGGTTTAACAGCGCAAGAAATGAACGGTTGGTTGCACTATGGAGGGGGTTTAGAGCTATGGCAAGAAGCTTATAAGCCTTTTAACTTAGTCCCATTGGCTGGCGGAAATACCGGGGTCCAAATGGCAGGTTGGTTTAATAAAGAAATTAATTCAATCGAAGATTT
>DQKS01000007.1 GCA_015660645.1 Gammaproteobacteria bacterium | reverse complement strand
GCAATGTCTGAAATAGTATTGAGTATGATTTCATCTATGTGCTCACCATTACCAAAAGTGACAGACGGTACAGACATGCTCTCTTTGGTCTTCCAGCCATGGTAAGCCGCTATGATTTGATTAAAAAAAGATATTTTTCCATCGGATAGTTCCGTGGTGGCTGGTAAAGAAGGGGTGGTCGCTAGTAGCGATCCGTTTTCTTGCCACTCCCAGGTGTAATTCAATTCTTTAAGTCTCTTTTCAGCTGCATTTTTATCCTGAACTGACAAAGTGCTGCGCCATCCCCTACCTTGCCCAGAGGTCAATTCATCTGAATTTGGCATAAGTGTCGTGTATTTTAGACCCAGGGATTCAAATTTTGATAACCATTTAGGATGTTTGTCATTTAGAGTTTCATAGACCTTGTCCGATCGGCAAAGAGGGGTCGCTCCACCTTCAGCTGCTGGAGAAAGACAACAGAAAAAAATCTTCTCTGGATAAGAAGGAGTTTGAGCCATTTCATGGTGAAGAAAGATTTCTACTTCGGGAGGCGCTTCATTTGCCGTAAAAACTCTTGGGGTTTTATTGATTCTAACTGCATTAGAAAGAGATTCTTGGTAGGTAAAGTTACCGTAATTAAAAGCAGAAGCGAAACTATCAAAATCTTCTGGAGTAAAAATTGGAAATCCTCGAAATAGTACTGTGCCTGAATTAGACAAGTCCAGTTTTAGAACAGAGGATTCTTTAGTTAGCCAATTAACTACCTCCGATATATTATTTAAGCCAGCATTATTGCGGATAATGCTTGGAAAAGTATCTTCAGTCATAGATAGGATGGAAGGTGTTAAAGGCACCTTCGCAGAAATCTCCAGGATCATTAAAACGTCTGTTTCTATTTAAATTTGAAATGGCCATCATGTCTTTTGGGGAAAGTTCGAAATTATTTGAAGCAAGATTTTCTGCCATCCTCTCAGCACTAATGCTCTTGGCCAAAACTGAAGTGCCTCGTTGAGTGCCCCATCGTAGCACCACTTGGACAGGCGAACAGTTAAGACGTTTTGCAATTTCTTTAACGACATTTTGGTCCAAAATAGATTCACTTTGTTCTGCCATTTCCAGTTCAACATAAGAAAGTGATCCTAAGGGAGAATAGGCAGTCACCTCGAGGCCATGTTGTTTTGCTAGGCGAATTAGATTTTCTTGCGACAGGTAAGGGTGAGATTCTATTTGCAGAAGTTCGGGTGGTATTTGACAGTAATTCATCAAGTCATTTAAAAGCCCTGTCGAGTAATTGCAGATACCTATGTGTTTTACCTTTTTATTGACTTTAAGCTCCTCCATCGCATGCCACGTATCGGCAAGCGGTATTTTGGCAAGCTTCATGGCGGGATTACTTGCTTCGGGTTCAAAAAACCATTCAGAAGGGTAGCGTTCTTCAAAATCAATGAATTCCAGTGCGATGGGGAAGTGAATCAGATAGAGGTCAAGGTATTCAAGCTGAAGGTCTTCTAGGGTGCGTTGGAGCGCCATCGGCACATGAGATGGGTGGTGGTAGGTGTTCCATAATTTAGAAGTTACCCAAAGGTCCTCTCGATTACATAAGCCTTCATCCATGGCGCGCTTGAGACCAATTCCCACTTCCTTTTCATTCCCGTAATCCGATGCCGCATCAAAATGGCGATATCCTTGCTTAACGGCTTCGTACACCACGTCGGCGCATACTTCATTCGAGATTTTCCACAAACCAAAACCAATGTTAGGAATGTCTTTAATTGATTGATAGCTCATGATTTATCCTGCCAGTGTATCGCTAATTTTTACAAGTTGCCCCGTTTCTATGGATTGCTGCGCAGCAATGCCTAACACCATTGACATCAAACCATCGTTAACCGTCACAGCGGGAAGGGTTTGATTATTGATAGCATCCAAGAAATCTAAATGCTCTAAGTAACTTGCCCCGTGATGAAAGCCTTGTTCTTTTATGCGAGGATCAGATTCAATAGGTACTCTTTTAAAATTATTGCTGGATCTCCTGCTTATAATTAATTCTTTACCCGGAACGGTTGTTTCAATCTTACCTTTATCACCCGTCACAGCTATCTCTTGCTCGTGTTCACTGCCTTCAGCAAACATACACAAATCCAGAAGAGCTCTCGCACCGTTGGCGTAATTAACAATGACGTAAGCGTTGTCGAGAATATCTGATGTTTCACCTGCGTAGGCCTCCTGTAGATGGTTAACGTCTTGTCCACCAGAAGCAAAGACACTTACCGGGTCACTGGGAATCACTTGATTCATCAAGTCAAAAAAGTGGCAACATTTTTCAACAAGCGTTCCGCCCGTATTTCGATTGAAGCGGTTCCAATTATTTACTTTTTTTAAGAAAGGGAATCGATGTTCTCGAATCGCAAACATTCTAATGTCTCCAACAGCCTCTAGATTATCTAAGGCAGCTGAAATAGTTGCCATGTATCGATATTCAAGGCCTATCCAGACCACACCTTCATGAGACTTACTTGATTGCACTACTTCTTTCGCATCTTCTACAGAAGTGCACATGGGTTTTTCTAGCAAAACATGTTTGTCTGTTTTAAATATTTCTCTCATTACATCTATATGGGTGAAATTAGGCGTAGCTACGACAACAGCATCCACCTCATCGCACGCAAGTAATTCCTCATAATTATTGAAAACTTTAGGTGAAAACTTCCCTGCGCAGGCATTTATCCCCCAATTTTTAGATTCTTCATTAATATCCGCTATTGCAGTGATTTTTGTACCCTCAATTTGTAATAAATTGCGTATGTGCTCGCAACCCATCATGCCGGTACCTATAATGCCGTATCGAATACTCATTTAAATGCTATTTCATTCAAGTTTTAATTTATAAAATTTAAGGTCTTAATCCTAGACCTTGTTTGGAGTTTGACCAGATAGATTGTCCATCTACAGAACTTATAAATTCGTAATTTGCTTCATTGGGATTTACGAAGCGAAGCTTTAAGAAGCCTGGTGTTTCGACATTAAACTTATTTTCTGGTGCTTGTTCTGGAGAGCCGCCAGGCAGACTCCCGGTAGCCGAAATAAGTTGAGTGGTACCAAGAAAATCTCCTTCATCGGCTAAGACATGATTATGTCCAGTTATGTACATATCCATAACTCCAAATACATGCGCCTCTAAGAAAGTTGCCAATTGTGGACTTGCTTTTTCTCTGTCTCCTGAACTGAAGAGAGGGTGGTGGGCAACACCAATTGAAAACTGACATTTTTCTTTTAGCGAATCAACCGCTGTATTTAACCAATTGATCTGTCCACTTCTCTTGTAGAAAAAATATAGTTTATCAAAGATGGAAGTATCTAGTGCGAAGAAGCAAACCGGGCCAAACTCTTCGACGTAGAAATTATTAGGATAATTGATTAAAGGATTTTTATTTGCTATTTCAATATAGCCTGAGGGATCTTTTTTATAGTCATGATTTCCTAACGTGAGATAAAAAGGGATGTCCTTATTTAAAATTTCTTTAAAGGGGGTAAGAAACTTATTGTCAAATTCAGGGTCATTTGCATCTTCTATTCCTGAAGGATAAATAATATCCCCTGTGTGCCAGATCATACTGCAATCTGATTGGGCGAGGGATTTAGCAACTAGAGATTGAGTGTCGGTTAACTCTCCAGTGTCACCGACAAAACAAAAGACTAAGTCTTCTAATTTTGTTTTTTCTGTACTTTCTGAATGGTTGTCTGCAGAGATTATATTAATAGATAAAACAAGAATTAATTGGATAAGTAATTTCATAATAGTATTTATTATTTGATGGTAATTTTTCTGCTTTCAGGTTCGGTTTCTTTTAAGTGTTCGATGTTTACCTGATAGTCCGGTTCCGGCAATAAAGATTTGGCGTTTATGGGCCATTCAAAGATACAAGCTGAAGATGGCTCTTCAAGGTATTCTCTTATTCCAATTTCTTCTAACTCATAAGGGTCTTTTATTCTGAAGAGGTCAAAATGGAATACCTTTAATTGCTCCGTTTCATAAATTTCTATTAGGTTGTAAGTGGGGCTTTTTACCAATCCCTCATGCCCAAGTCCACGCATAATCCCCTTTGTAAAGGTTGTTTTACCTGCACCTAAGTCGCCTTCTAAAAATATTACGAGAGCTCTGTCAATTTTTTTAACAGCTAAAATCTTAGAGAAATCTTCTCCTGCAACAACGGTTTGCTCTTCATGAAGAGTTTCTAATTCTTTAGTCATATTGCAATAAGTACCTGATTTCCTCCAAAACATCACTTGGAAGTAAACCAATTTCACCCACTTCCAATGAAGCAAGATCAGCTGATTTGGCATGGAGATCCACGCCCATTTCCGCAGCTTCAGAAGCGCTTAAGCCTTGCGCCAATAAACCCGCGATTAAACCAGTCAGAATATCTCCCATTCCACCAGTCGCCATACCAGGGTTGCCAGCATTACATACGCCAATTTTTTGAAGACCTGATTTTTTATAACAAACCAGAGAACCCGACCCCTTTAAAACAACCACGGCATTATATTTCTCTTGCAGAAGTGCAACTGACTTAAATCGATCGGATTCTATTTCGTGTATTGTTTTGCCAAGCAGTCGAGCTGCCTCTCCAGGGTGAGGGGTGATAATTAGATTATTAGGTCTCTTAGTAGATAATTTAAGAGTGGATAAAAGGTTTAACGCATCCGCATCTAAAATAACGGAAACTGGTCTTTTATTGGCTTCAATAAAGACTCTTTGTAATAATTGTTCCGACCAGGCTGTTTGCCCCAAGCCAGGCCCAATTGCTATTACGTTAGGGTTTTCTAGATAAGGTACTAAGTCTTGGCCGGAATCAACCCCAATGGCCGTAACTTCAGGACACGAAACAATACTAGGTCCCACATGCTCAGGCTTGGTTGCTAATCCTATTAATCCTGCACCGGAATATGCTGCGGCTTTTGCTGCGAGAATGCCTGCTCCGCCATAACCACTATTTCCACCTACCACGAGTACGTGACCAAAATTACCTTTGTGAGAATTAAGATCTCTTAAGATAATTTTATCTATTTGTTTTTCCATATCCAAAAGAGAGCATTCTGACTTTACTTTAGAAGAAATGCTTTTCGGAATATTCAGATCTGAAAAGAATATTTCACCTGCGCAAGAACGACCTTCAGAGGTAAAGCAGCCTCTTTTCCGCCCTACAAAAGTAGCCGTAGTGTCTGCAACAACACTTATTCCTCTTGTTTTCCCTGTGTCTGAACAAATACCCGATGGAATGTCTAAAGATAAAACAGGGTTTTTTAAACTCAACTTATTGATTGATTGAATATCTTTTTTTATAGAGCTTCTGACTTCTCCTTTGAGACCAGTACCAATAAGTGCGTCTACTATGACCGCGTTCTTAGTAATCTTTATTTTATTTAATGAATTAGAACTGACAACAGAAACACCAGAATCTTTAGCTTCTTGAAATGCTTTATTGGCTACACCCGAGATTTCTTTCACTGGATTTGAAAGAACAATTAAACTGTCGAGACCAAATTCTTTGGCGTAACTTGCTAATAAAAAGCCATCACCTGAGTTTTTTCCTTTAGAACAAAACACCACAACCTGATCAACTTTTCCCCATTCTTGTATTAATACGTTAAGTGAGAATTCAGCAGCATCCTGCATTAAGGAATATCCGCTGATATCTTTTTGCTTAATTGCTAAATTATCTATTTTCCTAGTTTGTTTGGAGGTATAAAGTTGCATAAGTTTTATATATAAAAATTTGTAATTAAAATTATAGCCTTTGCTTAGTTTCTCCACTAATTAATACATGAATAATTTATTGCCCGAAAAAGATCTTTCTCTCTTGGCTGAGCAGATCAAGCTTTGGTCTTCCGAACTCGGCTTCAGTTCGATGGGCATTACTGACATTGATCTTTCTCAAGATCAAAGATACTTAGAAAAATGGCTAGAGAAAGGTTATCACGGTGAAATGAAATACATGGAAAGGCACGGGAAAAAGAGATCTCGTCCTGCAGAGCTGGTCCAAGGCACAAAAAGAATTATTTCCTTATCATTGAATTACTTGCCTGAAAATTACAACGGGTTGGAGCTGCTAGAAGAGGACAAAAAAGCATTTGTGTCTGGGTACGCAAGGGGGCGGGATTATCATAAAATCATGAGATCAAGATTAAAGAAATTAGTCTCAAAAATTAAAGTTCACTCCTCTCATGAGAATAGGGTTTTTGTAGACAGTGCTCCGGTGTTAGAAAAAGCTTTAGCTCAAAAGGCAGGCCTAGGTTGGATTGGCAAGAACACTCTCCTTTTAAACAAGAACGCAGGTTCTTATTTTTTTCTGGGCGAGATATACACGGATCTGGAGTTGCCTATTAATGAGCCAAAAATTGTAAACCATTGTGGTTCTTGCACATCTTGCATGGACGTATGTCCCACAAAAGCTTTTGAAGGTCCAAATCAATTAGATGCAAGAAAATGCATTTCGTACTTAACTATTGAATACAAAGGCTCTATCAAAGAAGAATTAAGACCAATGATGGGTAATAGGATTTTTGGTTGTGATGATTGCCAGATATTCTGTCCTTGGAATAAATTTTTAAAGATCACTGACGAAGCTGATTTTAAGCCTAGACACAATCTAGATGACATAGATTTATCAAACCTCTTTATGTGGTCAGAAGAGGAATTCTTGGAAAAAACACAAGGCTCTCCTATACGGCGTGCGGGCTATGAAAGCTGGCTAAGAAATATAGCTATTGCTTTAGGAAATGCTGAGTCTTCCGTTGAAGTTCTAAGAGCTCTCCATTCAAAGAAAGATCATTCTTCTGAGATAGTACAAGAGCATGTAAACTGGGCGATAGAACAACACATAAGCAAATAGAGAAAATGAGTGAAATAATTATAAAACTAGAACCAGAAGACGAGTTTAACCACACACCCGATGAAGTTAGCAATTATAACGAGAGCATGTATTTTAATGTCTTTGATCATTCTTCAAAGATAGGCGGGTGGTTTAGATTGGGCAATAGGCCCAATGAAGGTTATGCAGAAATGACCTGCTGTTTATACCTACCAGACGGGAAAATAGGTTTTATGTTTGGCAGGCCGAGCATTGACAGTAATGAGCTATTTAATGCTGGAGGGATGGAGTTTAAGGTTCTAGAGCCTTTTAAGAAGCTTGCAGTTTCTTACACTGGCAAGTTATTGATTCTAGAAGACCCAAAGCAAATGATGGATCCTGCCAAAGCCTTTAAATCTAACATTACGCAGCCCTGTGAAGTTAATATTCAAATTGAAGGAATATCCCCAATGTTTGGTGGTCAAGCAGTTCGTAAAGATGGATCTCCCATGAACTCAGACCCAGAAAAGAGTTTTTCTAAAGCTCACTACGAGCAACACACTTCTGGTGTTGGCACCATCAAGGTAGGAGATGAGGAGTGGGCTATCCAAGGACTCGGTCTTAGAGATAAGAGTTGGGGCCCGCGTTACTGGCAAGCCATTGAATGGTATAGGTGGCTGACGATAAACATCAATGAAGAAATTGGTTTTATGTTGAGCATTGTTCATCAAAATGAGGATTCAGAAAAGCGTGGCGGGATTGTCTTGGTAGATGGTGAATATCAAACCATTAAAGATTGCAGAATTGAAACCGAATATGATGAAGACTATTTTCATACTAGCTTTAAAGCTTGGGCGAAAACAGATAAGGACGAATACGAGATAAAGGGGAGGGTATTATCGCTTATTCCTTTGAGAAATAGACGAGAAAATCCGGATGGGGAAATGTTAACCACTCGAATATCTGAAGGCATGACCGAATATACCTATAAAGGCATAGTTGGTTATGGAATGTCCGAATATTTAGATCAGGTTGTAGACGGGAAACCAGTTGGTCTATAGATCTATAAAGGACCTACGTCTTTAATAATTTCTCTATGTGAACTCCAGGTACTAATTATTGCCTCGGGCGTTCCTATTCCTGCAGATCTTGGATCTCCAGAAGGACCAAACCAATGGTTTTGAGGAGCTCCCGTAGTGCGGGCTTTCATTCCACTATAAGTTGTTCCATTTACCGTACTGGCCAATATTTCTTGTTGAAATAAAACATCATTACTCACTACCGCTGCCGTTAAGTTTTGAGAGATATTTTCTAAAGTTTTTTTAACAATCTGCATGTTTTTATCTTCATAGACTACAATAATTTGAAAAGGCCCAAACACTTCTTTAGTTATTTTTTTAAAGTTGTCTCCCAAAATTTTATCTATAGGTATTTCTAAAGCTGTTGGCTGAAAAGAACCATAGATAGGAGGTATAGTGTTATTTAATAATTTTTTACCACCGAATAAAATTTTTGAACCAGGTATGGTCAGCAAACAATCAATATGTTCTATAATTTGCTGATTAGTCCAAGTTAAAATAGGACCAACATCTAGATTCTCCAGTTTTCTTTTTGAAGCTAATTCTTTAAGTCTCGGCAAAAGATCTTTCTCCCAATTCTTATGGACAAACAGAAAGCTTTGAGCCGAACATTTTTGACCAGAAGCATTATAAGCATCTTCGTCGCATTGCCAGGCTACATGTTTAGCCCATTTGGGGTCATAATCGGGCCCAATTATTTTCCAATCAAAGCCTGCATCTTCAATTTTTATCTTTCCAAAAGTCTCTAGGCTTAATCGCTGAGCTACCTCTTTGGAACCTGTGAACTGAAGCAGCCTGATTTGATTTTTACTTCTTTTTATTAGCTCACCCATAACTTCTCCTTTGCAATTTATGAAATCAACATCGGAAGCAGGGAGGCCACAATGTATTAAGAGTCTTAAAAATTGTTCGAACACAACACTGACCTTTGAGTCGACTTTAACCAGAGGCCTGTTCCCCATAAACAAAGCACCCATAACTTGCAATACGGGTATTTCTAAAGGAAAATTAAAAGGAGCTATTATGCAAACGGATCCAAATGGCCAACGGTAACCAGAAGTTTCTTGACCAAGATAATTACCAGGATTAGAAAAACTCCTAGCAAGAAAGCGAACATTGTCTCCAGAAAAATTTTCTAAAAATACCCTTGTTACTTCAACTTCACCAAGGCATTGGCCTTTGCTTTTAGGCATGACTCTTTGTATGAGTTTACAAAAGTATTGTTCAACACTCTTTTCTTTCAGGATTCTTGAAGCATTTCTAGAAACTTCACCCAACATTAAATATCTCTCGGGGTTTTTAATAGGATTGTGAAGGCCACTTTTAGGGCATTTATCAAAATTTTTAATATATTCTGAAAAATCAGTAGTATTAGGAACTCTTAGAAAAATTTCACCCGATACCGGATCAAGAATCTCTTCATTTTCTTTTAATTCTTTTGTCCATTCTCCCCAAATTAAGTTCTGAACTTGATGAATTTGTCTTTCTTCCTTCTTTTCGAATGGATCAAGTGTAAATATTTTTTTTATAGGGGCTCGCATCTTTTTCTATAAATTATTCTTTAACTTATACCCTAAACCCATAATAGTAAACTGTTGAAACTGTTATAATTTAACAAGAATGTTATCAGTCAAAGTTATATAAATTATAAGGGTAGTGGTTTGAAGATTAGTGTAGTTGATCAGTCTCCAATTTTTACGAATACTGATGCTAATCAGGCCCTAGAAGAAACGCTTCACCTTGCAGAATTCTCGGACTCCATCGGTTTAAATAGATTTTGGGTAGCAGAACATCATGGTTCTACTTCGTTTGCAGGGTGTTCGCCTGAAATTCTGATACCTCGATTAGCTGCAGCTACTAAAAATATTCGTATTGGTTCAGGAGGGGTTATGTTGATGCACTATAGTCCTTATAAAGTTGCAGAAAATTTTCGTCTTTTAGAATCTTTATTTCCAAACCGTATTGATTTAGGACTTGGAAGGGCGCCAGGTAGCGATCCATATCAAGCTGGTGCTCTGGCATACGGATCAAAGACAACAGGTCCTGAGTTTTTCCCTACAAAGATGAACGATTTAAAGTCTTTTCTTTCAGGAGAGGTTTCTTCAACAGAATCTTTTGAAAGCGTTAGCGTCACGCCTGGTTTAGGCAGTTTACCTGAAGTCTGGCTTCTGGTTTCTTCTCAACAAGGTGCTGAATACGCAGCACAGTTTGGTCTTCCTATGTCTTTAGCCTATTTTATTAATCAGGATTGCTTACATTTAGCCGATGTTTATAGAAAGAATTTTGTTCCTTCGAGCTTTTCAGAATTTCCAAGAATTAGTGTAGGCGTTTTTAGCATTTGTGCAGAAACAGATAAGCGTGCTCAGGAATTGGCTTCTAGTGCCTCTCTTTGGAGGAAGAACAGTCAAGTAGGAAAAATTTCAGCTTTTCCAACCATAGAAGAGTCAAAAAAGCAGATAAATATCGAATCAGCTTCAGACACTGATAATCGTACTTTTATTGGTTCACCTTCTGTGGTCAAAGATAAATTAAAGCCTTTATTGGATAAAGTAGTTCCTGAGGAGCTAAAGATAATTACAATATGCGAGCCTCTCTCTGCTAAAGAAGAATCCTACCATTTAATTAACGGTATTTTTAATTCATAAAACAGGTCTATGCAGAATTACTAAATGAAAAATTCTAGATTATTAGCTTACGGATCTTCGTGGCATTTATCGTCTTTAAGTGCTCTTTATTTTGCACAAGGACTTCCGGCGGGTTTTTTAGGACTGGGTCTTACAACTTTCTTGGCGGTTAAAGGTGCTTCAATTTTAGAGATATCTTCTCTGTTATCAATAACCATGATCCCATGGACACTAAAATTCCTTTTAGGACCATTTATAGACGGCTTTACGCTGCTTAAGTTTGGAAGAAGAAGGTTTTGGATATTATTAAGTCAGTCATTGATGGTGCTTTCTTTGCTTCCTCTTTTTTTCATTGAGATTGAAAAATTTTCTATGGCTATGGCAATAATTTTAGCTATACATAATATTTTTGTTGCTACCCAAGATGTTGCAACTGATGCACTAGCAGCAGATAGCCTTAATACCGAATCCTTGGGTAAAGCTAATGGCCTTATGTGGGGAAGCAAAGTTTTTGGTAGGGGTATTGGCATGTCGGTATCTGTAGCAATTTATTTAAGTTATGGAGTTAGTGCTGGCCTTTTAATACTAATGGCAATGATAAGTCTCATAATGCTAATCCCATATTTATCTAAAGAATTGAACCACAAAGTTGGCAAACAGCAAGACGCGGCACAGAATAACAGAATGCCTTTTAAACAACTCTTCTATGAAATAGTGAGTGGATTTAGTAGCAAGATTGCTTTTTGGGCACTTATTTTTATGATCGTAAGTAATATAGGCGCTGGAATTTATGATGTCCTTTTTAATAAATTCTTTATTGAAGAGTTGGCTTGGACTGGAGAACAAATAGCTACAGCTAGGCCATGGGGTCTCTGGATCGGAGGGGTAGCAGGTTTGCTTGTTGGTTTTGGTGTCTCTTTTTTTGGTGCAAGGTATCTCTTGCTAGGTTTTATTACAGCAGAATTATTTCTGTATCTATTTTTAGGTATAGTTAATTCTCAAATTACCATGATGGAAGGGTTTTTGGTCTTGGTAGGAGTAGAAATAGTGACGGTGAGCTCTCAGGTTATTATGTTCGCCCTGTTAATGTCTTTGTGTGTAACGAGAACCAGTGCTACAAATTTTGGAATTTATATGGGTCTTTCTAATCTTTCTACCTTGATAGGCAGTAAAATTGCTCCTGTTAGCTTTGCAGCTTTAGGATATTCTGGTTCTTTTATTCTAAGTGCAGTTGTATTAATCCCCTGCTTGCTCATCATTCCTATTTTGACGAGCTCAAATAGAAAGAATTTTAAATTATTCTTTCAGCCCGATTAAAAATTCTCTAACAAATTTACCAATTTCATCCGGAGATACTTCCTGAATAAAATGGCCTCCTTTAACAGTGACTTCTTTTTGATTTGGCCATTGTCTTGCTATTTCTCGTTGTTTTCCAATAAGAATTGAACCGGGATCTGCGTTTATAAACAACTTAGGTATTTGCGTTTCATTCATAAATTTAGCGTAATTTTTTGCTATTTCAACAACTTCCTTTGGTTCCCCCTCTATAGGAATCTGTCGAGGCCAGGTTAGAGTCGGACGCCTTGATTCACCTTCTTCTTTGAACGGCTTTATGTAGGTATCTAATTCTTGTTTCTCAAGAGCTCTATGCATACCGACATCACCAGCGAATACCCTCTCCACAAAAAAATTCTTGTCTAAAACTAATTTTTCTCCTGCATCTGATCTAAAGAGTTGGAAAATATTTCTTGCTTGCTCTGGCCAGTCATCCCACGACTCAATTGGTCCAGTTATTGCTTCCATATAGACAATAGACTTTATTTTTTCTGGGTTTAGAGCGGCCCAATTGAATCCCAAGGCAGAGCCCCAATCATGAATAACTAAAGTTACATTATTTAGATTTAGTTCTTCAAACAAAGTATATAAATACTCGGTATGTTCCGTGAAGGTGTATCGATCTGGCCCAGAATTATCTAGCTTGTCTGAATCTCCCATGCCTATTAGATCTGGCGCAATCAAGCGCCCCATATCTTCAAGGTGAGGCATTATGTTTCTCCATAAGTAAGAGGAGGTGGGGTTGCCATGCAAGAAGACTATTGGGTCACCCTCTCCATAATCCACGTAAGCTAATTTTTTACCATTAATAGTTATAAAAGATTTTGAGTATTTAAATTTCGATGATATGCCCATGTTTCCTCGTTGTATTATTGCCGCAGCTGCTAAATTTCAAAGTCTAGACTTTATCTTATTTAATTATATTTTTTCTTACCATCCCACGCTATTAAAATCGCAGGAAAAAGTAATAGATCAATGATCAGCGCAGCTACAAAGGAGATCATGGTAATTCCAGCAAAGCCACGAAGAGGCATAAAGCTAGCGAGAAATAGAACGGCAAAACCCATACACAACGAAACGGTCATTATGGCCAAAGGAAAACCAACAGTTTCAAATGCATAGAGAACTGATTCCTCTGCAGAGAGACTCAGGCTTCGTCTTGCGTATAAATATTTACTTAGAAAATGGACGGAAAAATCGACTACTATTCCTAACGTACACCCTATGCCAAGACTAACAAGCATACTAACATTTGAGCTAAAGATACCCCAGATTCCAAAAGCCACCCCTATAGGCAATATATTTGGGATGGCAGTTATGAGGCCTGCGCTTAAAGATTTATAAAATAATGCAATGGCCAGAGTAATGACAATAAATCCAATAATAAGTGCATACATTAACTGTTCGGCAAGAAGCATACCCATGAATGCCATAACAGATCTTGTTCCTCCACCTCCAGATAAATTTCCCGATACAATTGACAGACTGGCGTAGTCATCAACCCTGTCATAAAATTCAATAAAGGCTTTGCTGTCTATCTCTTTTAAAGAAACTGTGACCTTAGTTGAAGTCCTTTCTTGGTTAATGGTACTGGTTAAATCAAGACCAAAAGGAAGCGACATTTCATAGAAGAATAAATATTGCGCTATTAATTCAGAGTCTTCTGGAATTACATACCAAGATTGATCGTTTCCGTTAAGCGTCCTATTTAGATTCTTGACGATCTTTGATAGTGAATTAACGGATAGTACTTCGTCTTGGTTTTCTAGCCAAGTTGTAAACTCATCTAGCTGACGTAAGTACTCTGGGTCACTGACCAAATCTTCACTAACGTACTCATAAGTTACTAAAAAAGTTCCTCCAAGCCTCTTGGCCAGCCATTTTGTATCTTCTGCCACTGATGTAAATCTTTCTGAATAAAATTCCATCGGATTGTCTTTAGTTTCATTGAGAGGAATAAAAGACATTAAGAAGGCTGAAAATAGAGGCACTAACCAAATAATTTTTTTTCTGTTTTTTAAGCTAAATTGTCCGACCCTTTTCGACAGTTTTGTTTGATTTTCTATTTGGCTAGATGCTTTAACATTAAAAAAACTCATTAATGGAGCAAGAAAGAATATGGAAAACACAAACGCAGCTATAACGCCTATGACTATACCGTTAGCAACAACCCTAAGTGCAGGAATTGGAGCCAGGTTTAAACAAAGGAACCCTATTGATGTTGTGAGTGAAGTCAGCAATAAAGGTTCTAGATTTAACCGCAAACTTTTAATAATTGAATCCTTAGCATTTTTTTCTAACTTATTTTGAAAATAGACGTTAAATAAATGAACGCAGTCAGCTACGGCTAATGTGGCTACCAATATGGGAACCATTAAGAATGGTTGTGACACGGTGGTATTAAAATGACCGAGTATTCCAACTGCGGTTATTACACTGAATATAATAACTACCAGAGAACTTATAACTGCTACTACGTTCCTCAATAAGATAAAAAGAGATAACAGAATTACAAACAGTAAAGTTGGAATAAGTACGGGCATTTCTGCTTTTACTATTAACGGACTTAAATATTCTATATAAACAATGCCAGCGTATCTCATGTCGGCTTCTGGATATTCCTTTTTTAAGGGATCCATAAAAGCAAAAATATGCTCCATGGATTCAGCATATTCTTTTTCTACGTCATCTCTTGGGGCGTCAATACTTATGTTAATAAAAGTTGTTTTCTTGTCTTTAGACAAGATAGTTCCATAAGCTTGTTCTTCTTTTTCTATGAGGGCTGATCTTTCGTTAATCTTTTTTTGGTCCCATTCAAGAGATTCTTCAATAAAAGGTTCAACAACCAGATCATCTATTTCCGCCCTTACAAAAGAAAAATTACTTAATGAATCAACCCTTATTGAATGAGGTGTGCTCCAGGCTTTATCAGTAATTTCTTCAATTAAATTTAGTATTCGGGGATTAAATACCGTGCCTTCATCTACACCGATGGCAATAATGACGCTATCACTAGAGTAAAAAGTATCTTCAATGTGAGCATGATTTTCGGAGATAGGGTAGTCTTCAGGAAAGAATTGCTCCATATCAGGAGAGAAAGCAATCCCCCCAACACCGCGAAAAGATGCAACCAATAAAACTAAACAGAATAATATTGATAAATACCTGTATTGAATTATCTTTTCAGCGAACGTCTCGGTAAAATCCTTTGTTGTATTCATAATCTTCTATAGGAAAATAGTTAGTTCCATTCTTAAAAAATCTTCTTCTTGTAGGAAATCTAAAGGGTTTGCCTTATTGAAGTCAAAATTATTTCCTTTAACTTTTTTACCGCCATTGAAAACAAAACCCTCAATGCTTAATTTACTTCTTGCTCCAATTCGCTTCGAACCTTCAATAAAAACGTTGGTTTCACCTGTAGATTCATTCCATAAAACACCTAAAAGGAGCTGACTGTCATCGATATCATTAAACGAAAACCTGGTTCCTATTGCGTGGGGAGAGTGTTCTTCTCTATCGTCGTGATTAAGTTCAATGATCCAACCAAGGTCAAGAGTTGTTTCGAAAATCCCTGTTTGCGTATACTCAAAGCCAGTGGTCAAGGCAGTAAATCTATCACCTTGGCCAGACCGTGTAATTGTTTCAAGTTTTAAGGCCCATCCTTCTATTATGTACAAAGCTTCTAGTCCTGTTTGGTCTATGATGTCGTATCTGGGTAATAGCTTTATTGAGTTACCATCTTGGGCAGGAATTAATAAAGGCTCTCTTGTGTTTCCAGAGAAGTGGGAAATGGCTAACTCAAGATCGCCATAATAGTGATTCCACCTTATGGCAAAATCAATTTTATTTTCTTCTTCACTGGATTCATAAATGGGATTATGGGTATCTACAATGAATGGCATTCTTAACCTACCATTCTTACCGGCGTAAGTTCTTTCTCTAGATCCGATAAGGGCATATAGATCTAGAACGCCCCAATCCCTTTCCAGGGATAAATTTATCATTGGTTGTCCCAATTTATCTTCGCCATCAAAACTTTCCACAGCATCTGTTTGGTTGATAATATCTACCCTATGAGCCGTTTCAGTTACGCCCCAGAAATCCTTCCTAATACCGATCTTTGTTTCGTAATTTTCGCCCACATGCGTCCATTGAAGCTCTTGTAGGTCTTCAAGATTCCGTTCATTGTCTTCAGCGTCTTCTCTAAATTTTGGTTTGATGGAAAAGAAGTCCTTTCCTCCTTCAGACTCAAAGTAGAGTTCTGGAGAGAAAGTGTAGGATGAGTGACCTTTTTTTTGACCAAATAGCCCTTCGTTTTGAAAATTTCTTATTTCAATAGATAGTTCTCCTAATAATTCTATTTCTCCGTATGTTGTTGTAGAAAAGGCAACTAGGATTAAAAAAATATATGCTTTCACACTTTTATTTAATCTTAGTGGTTCCATTTACCTGGATCTTTTTAGGCTATTTTGAGAAAAATCTTTATCCGATAATCCTGTTTTAAAGGCAATATCTTTAAAAATTAATACGGTCTTCTTTTTGTTCTGATGATTAATTATTTCCATGCGGGAAGCTTGCCAGATTTTATCTAAATACTTTTTATAGCCTGAAAAGGTTCCTGTTTTAAGATGAAATGATTTCCTGTCGTAGTATTCAACCTTTTGAATAAGATAATTTTGTGTGTCAATCCAAACTATTTGTTTGGTATATCCTGAATAGGGGTCTAAAGGAATCCTTTCAATAATATGGTTAGGTTGTCCATTAAGATCTTCATCTCTTAAGAAACGGTAAGAAAATTTTTCTACTTCTTGAGAAGATAAATCTTCGAAGGTGTACTCACTTCCTAAAAAAGGGCCTGATTTATTTTTTGAAGCTATTCTTTTAATTCGTTTCAATGCAGGCAAATAGAGCCATTGGTCATCAGAAGAATTTTTATGAGAAAAGCTTAGTATGGCCACTCCTTTTACATCTCTTGGACTTTCAAAGACTATAAGAGATTTATCACCATCACCCGCCACTTCAAGCCGTTTGGACTTCATCTCTCTAGTTACTACGTTGCCTTTTCTATTTGTTAGCTGCATTTCCATCGATGACTGACTATCAATAAAACCTTCTGTGTTTTTGTCAGCTAAAATTGCTATTTCAAGACCCTTAGAGGCATCATCGGCAAGTGAAAGAAGAGAATAAAGAAAAATAATAGCAAGAAATGCTAATTTTTTAATCGAGATATTTTTCATTTTTTTTACCTGAGTTTAGCCTTTATTTCAATTTAAAAAAAAATGATACTAGAGTATTGTTGTTTTAAATTAAATCTTTTTTTTATGCTATGTCCATGTATTTATGGGTTTGTAAACTTAATTTCCATAAAGTTTTGCAGACCCATTATAACTTCTTGAGTAGAAGTTGAAGGCTACGAATAAAGATTTAGCTGTAATATTTCTTTTGTATGCTTGAAAAATCTAAATTCCCTAAACCTTGACCGGAGAGTTCCTCGTAAAGCTCACGAGCTTTATCACCCATAGGAGTTTCTGCATTAGAGGCATCTGAGAGTTGGGCTGCCAAGCCCAAATCTTTTAACATTAGTTTATTCAAGAATCCCCCCTTGTATTCATTGCTAGAAGGAGCGTCTGGCATTACACCTGGGAATGGATTGTATTTATCAAGAGACCAATTGTTGCCTGAACTATTCCGCATAATTTCTGAGATAACACTCGGCTCAAGACCATTTTTTACACCTAAAGCAATAGCTTCTGCCGTTCCGCACATATGGATAGCCAGCAACATGTTATTACAAATCTTCGCTATCTGACCAGATCCATTGTCGCCGGCATGAAGAACTTGTTGTCCCATTTTCTCTAGCACAGGCGTTGCGCGTTTTATATTTTCTACTGAGCCTCCAGTAATAAAAGTTAATGTTCCAGCATGCGCTCCAGCAACCCCGCCCGAAACAGGGGCATCAATCATGCTAAGTCCGGCATCTTTCGCTGCGGATGCTACTTTTATTGAAACTTCAGGAGCTATAGTTGAGCAATCAATAACCAGAATGGATTTATCTAATTTCTCTAACAGCTTTTCTTCCAAATAGACTCCTGTCACGTGCTCGCTAGCAGGCAACATAGTGATTAAAACATCTATATCTTTAACCAAAGAATCAATATCAATCGCAATTTCTATCTTATTTTCTTTGGCAAGTAGGTTTGCTTTTTCATCTACATCATATCCAATGACGCTTAATCCCGAAGATACAAGGTTTAAAGCCATAGGGCCTCCCATGTTACCCAATCCTATAAATCCAATTTTTCTCATTTTTACTCCTCCTTTAAAGGTTGCTTAGAGGATTTACATCCCAAGCAGGTTCCAAGTGTTCTGTTACCCACTCTTCAGGTACGTTCTTTATCTCTTTGTATTTCCATTGAGGTTTATTATCTTTTTCAATGATCGCAGCTCTTATGCCTTCAGTAAAATCAGGATGTCTAGTCACTTGTATAGCTAAATCAAGCTCGTATTGGAAAACATCTTTTAAATTTAATTCTTTAGCCCTTTTGCATTGATCCCATATTATGAATGCTGAAGTAGGGCTTCCTTGTTTTAATCCTTTGGCAGCTTTTTGCATCCATATATCTTCGGTATTTAAATTTAATAGATTTTCTGAAACTTCTAATAAAGAAGCCCCATTCATCAAAGATTTGATAGTTTTTATTCTTGGTTTAATTTCAGATTCAAGGCTCATTTCTTCTTTTTGTTTAAATGATTCTAACAATGAACTTATCAGCTGCACGTTAGATAAAGAGTCTTTCATCCAATTTATCTCACAGAGTTTTTTATCAAATTCTTGTTTTTTTGAACTGTGCAAAAAGTAATCCGTTAGACCTATGGCTTGCGTATCAGCTGCATTTATTTTTGTTGCTGTTAACATCAAAAATAAGGCCAATCCTTTTGGAAGCTTATTAATGTAAGAAGTGAAGCCGACATCAGGAAATAGACCAACTCCTATCTCAGGCATGGCGAAACCAGTTCTTTCAGTGCTAAGTTTAAAATCGCTACCCAATACCAGTCCAACGCCACCACCCATCGCTATCCCATCTACCCAACAGATAACGGGTTTAGGATAGGTATGTATCATGTAATCCAGGCGATATTCTTGTTCAAAAAATTCTTCAGAAAAGGGGTTAGGACCACCGGGGTTTCTTAACATTGATTCATAAAGAGCCCTTATGTCGCCACCTGCACAAAAAGCTTTCTCGCCAACCCCTTCTATACTGACGGCTGCAAGGTAGGGATCATTTGACCAATTTCGCAGCTGATCAGATATAGTTTTAACCATATCAAGAGTTAAAGAGTTAAGTGTGTCAGGTGAATTAAGAATTATGAAACCGGTTTTATACCCATCACCGTTTTCTAGTTCTTTTACTAGGATGAGATCAGTTTTAGGCATTTCGCCAATCGGGGTCTCGTTTTTCTAGGAAAGCTTCGACGCCTTCACTTTGATCATGAGTATCAAAGAGCTCCACAAAAGGTTCTTTTTCATTCTTGTAACTTTCTTTTGAAGTTCTGGCTTGATGGATAAGTTCTTTACAAGCTGATATCGATATAGGACTCTGTTTGTTGGCTTGCCTTGCTAGTATAAAAGCTTTTTCTAGACTTTCACCAGGTGCAGCTACCTCCTCAACTAAGCCAATCATTAATGCTTGATCTGCTTTAATGTGTTCGCCACCGAGGATAATTCTTTTAGCCCATCCTTCCCCAACCAATCTTGGTAATTGTTGCGTACCTCCACCACAAGGTAATAATCCGACTTTGGGTTCTGGCAGGGCAAGTTTTGATTGTTCTTCTGCTATTCTGACATCACAAGCTAGCGCACATTCAAGCCCTCCGCCCATTGCGAAGCCATTGATGGCAGCGATGGAAAAGCCTCTAAAGTTACTCAACTCATTGAATGCGTTAGCAAAAGCGTCGGCCATTTTTTTAGCTGCTTCCTTACCGCCTTCATGGAAGACTTTTAAGTCAGCTCCGGCTGAAAAGAACTTTTCTCCTTTTCCGGTTACGATCAAAGTATAGACCTCCTTGTTGCTATTCAACTCTTTGATAGTTTCTTCAAGAAAGCTCAAACTCTCTAGATCCCAAGTATTTGCAGGCGGGTTATCAATAGTGATTAGTGCAGTATTTTCTTCAATGGATATTTTTAATTTATTAGACATACCTTTTCCTATTGAATAATCCGAGTAGCGCCTTCGAGTAACATTCTTCTACCAATTATCATCCTCATGATTTCATTAGTTCCTTCTAAAATTTGATGAACCCTTACATCTCTAACATACCTTTCGAGCGGGTAATCTTGGATGTAGCCATAGCCTCCAAATATTTGAAGAGCTTCATTACAAACTTCAAAGCCTACGTCAGTTGCAAATCTCTTTGCCATGGCACAGAAAGTTGTTGAGTCAGGGTCGCTATTTTCTAGTTTGCTAGCAGCTAATCTAACCAGTTGTCTTGCCGCTACTAAATTAGTAGTCATATCGGCTAATTTAAATTGCAGTGCTTGAAACTCTCCTATTTTTTTCCCAAACTGCTCTCTCTCGTTCATGTGCTGTTGTGCTTCTTCCAAGGCCGCTTGTGCTGTTCCAACGGAGAGTGTCGCAATATTAATTCTTCCGCCATCCAACCCTCTCATTGCTATTTTAAATCCTTGACCTTCTTTTCCTATAAGGTTCTCAAGCGGTATTTTAACTTCATTTAAATTAATAGCTCTTGTGGGCTGGTTTCTCCAACCCATCTTGGTTTCATTCTTGCCGTATTCAATGCCCTCGGCATCTGCCGGTACTATGAAACAAGAAATACCGCCAGGTCCATTATCTCCAGTTCTTGCCATTAGTATCAAACAATCCGTTGACCCTGAGCCAGATATAAAAGCTTTACTCCCATTGAGAACATAACAATTATCTTTTTTAATAGCAGAAGTTTTAAGAGAGGCTGCATCAGAGCCAGAACCAGGTTCTGTAAGGCAGTAAGAGGCCAATTTAGATCCTGAATTTAAACCTTGTAGCCATTTTTCTTTCAGCTGAGTTGAACCAAATTCGCTAACCATCCAAGTGGCCATATTATGGATAGTCATAAATGCAGTTGTGCTTGTACAACCTGCTGCTAGCGCTTCAATGATAATAGTTGCATCAACCCTGCTAAGGCCCATTCCTCCGTTATCTTCAGAAACATACAACGAGCAAAATCCTAACTCACCAGCTTTCTTTATTGTTTCTAATGGGAATATACATTCCGCATCCCATTTTGCGGCGTTGGGTTTAAGTTCATTGTCCGAAAAGGTTTTAGCTAAAGTTTGGAAGGTACGTTGATCTTCTGATAATTCAAAATTCATAACTATTTTAGGTCGATGGTAAGGTT
>DQKS01000003.1 GCA_015660645.1 Gammaproteobacteria bacterium | reverse complement strand
GGCTATTTTGATGATGCAGAATTTTTACTTGAAAAGGCTGTCGAGTTCAAACCAGATGATGGCGACCTAAGAATGAAATATGCTTCGATTCTTAGAAAAAAACAAAAGTTTGCTAAGACTATGGAACAAGTAAACATATTGTGTGATAAATATCCTGATAATCTTACTTATCAAGCTCAAAAAGCTAGTGAAATTATGCAAAATGGAGGCCATGAAGAAGCAATTACCTTATTGGACGATATTCTGAGTAAAAACCCATTTAATTTCAGTACACTTACATCAAAAGGTCATGCACAAAAAACTCTAGGCAGAACAGACCAAGCCATTAAGAGCTATCAATCTGCCTATCAAATAAAGCCAGATCATGGAGAGGCTTTCTTTTCTTTGGCAAATTTAAAAACCTATTCTTTTACCAGTAATGAATTAGATAGCATGCGAGAACAGGTTGGGAGAGTAGATTTATCATTAAGAGATAAAGCATATTTTCATTTTGCTCTTGCTCAAGGTTGTGAAGTGAATGGAGAATATGATGAGGCATTTTTTCATTTAGAAAAAGGGAACAAAATCAAAAATGATCAAAGTCAATATTCAATAGAAAGAATGGAAAAAGAACTACAAGCTCAAATAGAAGTTTGTGATGAGACTTTTTTTAGAGATTTAGGTAGTGGAGGCCATAACACAAAAGACCCTATATTCATTCTTGGCTTACCCCGGGCGGGCTCAACTCTTATAGAACAGATCTTAGCATCGCACTCTATGATCGACGGAACACTTGAGCTGCCAAATATTCTTTCAATTGCTCAAAGCCTAAGAGGAGATGATATTTACGGCAAATTAGGCAATTACCCTAAAAGTATGAAGTTATTAACGCTCGAACAAAGAGAAACTTTGGGTAAGGGTTTCATTGAAGACACTAAAATGCACAGAAAAGATGCTCCAATGTTCACAGATAAAATGCCAAATAACTTCAGACATATTGGCTTAATCCATCTAATAATGCCAAACGCTAAGATTATTGATGCTAGAAGATATCCCTTGGATTGTTGTTTTAGCATGTTCAAACAACTTTTTGCTCAAGGACAAGAGTTTTCATACGGTCTAGCCGAGGCAGGAAATTATTACAATAGCTATGTTAAGTTGATGAATCACTGGAATGGAGTCTTGCCCGATAAGATATTAAGAGTAAATAACGAAGATATCATTGAAGACCTTGAGGGGCAGGTTAAAGGAATACTTGAATTTTTGGAGTTACCTTATGAAGAAGAATGCATTTCATTTTATGAAACAGACAGAACAGTTAGAACCGCTAGTTCTGAACAGGTAAGAAGACCAATCAACAAAGATGGCATGGAGCGCTGGAAGCCCTATTCAAAATACTTAAAACCATTACTTAATAGCTTGGATGAAGAGTTGTTAAAACCTGAAGACATAGCACTGCTAAACCGATAAGAAATTAAATGAGAGAGAACATACATAACACTTCAATATCAGAAAGAAAGGGAAGGGCCAACACGCAATTCCTTGGGCTGGATATAAATTTACCAGTATTTGTTATTAGTTTAGGCTTAGCCGTTATCTTTTCTGTCCTCGTATTGATCTATCCAGAAATATCTTATGAGTTACTTACTAGTGCTAAAGATTTTGTAGTAGTTACTTTCGGTACCTTATTTACGATATCTATGTCTGCCTTTACTTTGATCATTTTCTTTTTAATTATCTCGCCATTTGGAAAAATAAAACTCGGAGGAAATAATTCAGTTCCGGAATTTGGATTCTTTTCTTGGGTCTGTATGTTATTTGCAGCGGGAGTTGGTATAGGTATGACTTTTTATGGAGCAGCTGAACCTCTTTCCTATTACACAGGAGTCTTTGGAACACCTCTAAACGTCTCTCCTGAATCTGAAGAGGCTTATCGATTGGCTTTTAGTGCAACCATTTTTCATTGGGGCCTTAACGCTTGGTCAGTGTATGCAATCATAGGATTAGCTCTCGCCTTTTTTTGTTATAACTGGAAATTACCTTTAACGATTCGATCAATCTTTTATCCTCTTTTAGGTAATAGAATTTGGGGATGGCAAGGTGATATCATTGATATTATTGCCGTATTGGCTACCCTTTTTGGTTTGACAACATCTTTAGGATTGGGAGCACAGCAAGCTGCCTCTGGTCTGTTTTATCTATTCGATCTACCCAACAATCTTTTAACTCAATCTTTAGTAATAGTTTTTATTACTTCTGTAGTTATTTTTTCTGTTTATAGGGGTTTGGATAAGGGTGTAAAGGTTCTTAGTAACATCAATATAGGGCTTGCTCTAGTTTTATTAGCTTTTGTTGTACTTGCTGGACCAACATTCAAGATCATTATGGCTTATGGGGAGAATTTAATTTCTTATTTTCAGGATATTGTTCGTTTAAGTAATTGGAACAGGCCTGATGACCTGCAGTGGTACCATGACTGGACAATTTTCTATTGGGCTTGGTTTATTTCTTGGTCTCCTTTTGTAGGGATGTTCATTGCAAGAATATCAAAAGGGAGAACTATTAGAGAATTTCTTTCTGTCGTAATGTTCGTACCTCTTTTATTTTGTCTAATATGGTTTACTTCGTTTGGAGAAACTGCCATTTTTCAATTTCAAGAAGGATTAGGTAATTTAAGTGAACCAGTTGGAGACATTTCTCTTGTGCTCTTTCACATGCTAGATAATCTTTTGTTTCCTATCTTTTCAAGCATATTTTCCTTATTCATGTTGGTACTATTTTTTGTGACATCATCTGACTCAGGTTCATTAGTTATCAATAGGATTACCTCTGGCGGTAAAGATAACACCCCTAGAATACAAAGAGTGATATGGGCAATTATTCAAGGATTGATTGCCATTGTTTTATTAGTAGCTG
>DQKS01000011.1 GCA_015660645.1 Gammaproteobacteria bacterium | reverse complement strand
TGTACCAATCCTTTTCTAAATTTAAGCCTTTAGCTTTAGCAAAACGATCTAGAAACGCCTTTTGAACTTTTTTAGATCCGAATTCTTTATACCAAGTAGGTAACTCCATAGTATGTGAATCTGCATCGTGTACTATTCTATTTTCTATATAAGACATCTCTACCTCCAATAACAATAGAAACTATACTATTCAAATAGATGTTTTAACACCAACAGATGAAGGGCAGGTGATTAGATAGAAGGGTTTGGAGTGGTGGGCGATACAAGACTCGAACTTGTAACTTCCACCGTGTAAAGGTGGCACTCTACCAATTGAGTTAATCGCCCAAAAAGAAAAAAGATTATACAGACTGATAAAACTATAAGGAACAGCTCTATTTAAATATGTTACTTAATTACTTTTATCAAACACGAAACCTTGATAATCATTATTAACCACTTCAGTTATCTGTTCCGTATAAGTTGGCACACCTATGTAAGGCAAGAAATCTTTAGATTTTTCTTTAATATTTGAACCGTTGTACCAAGACTCCACTTGCTTATAAACAGTAAGATCTGCTATTTCATTAACCTGACCCATCCACTCTTCTTCTGCAGAATGTGTGGATTCGATAACCGACTTTTTATTTTCTGCCATCCAGACCATACAATCAGTAATCCAATTCACATGTTGTTCTATAGAAGGAACCATATTGGACAGAACGGAGGGACTGCCTGGCCCAGTAACTGTGAACAGATTTGGAAAATTTGAAATACCAAGACCGAGATAAGACTTAGCTCCTGACTCCCACTGGTCTTTCAAGGAAACTCCTCGTCTGCCTTTGATATCTATGTTGGTAATAGCACCAGTTATAGCATCGAAACCAGTTGCTAAAATTAAAATATCTATCTCATAGGTATCAGCTTCAACGCTGATTGATAATGATTGAATTTCTTTAATAGGGTCTTCCTTTAAGTTGATTAAATGAACGTTAGGTTGGTTGAAAGTTTTAAAATAACCTGTATCAACACATAATCTCTTACCGCCTATACAATGCTGTGGAGAAAGAAGTTCTGCAGTTTCTGGATCTTCAACCAGACCTTTTATTTTTTCTCTAACAAAATTGGCTGCCAGCTTATTTGATTCTTTATCAAACATAAGATCACTATAAGCACCTAAAAAACCAAGCCCTTCGGATTCCCATCTTTTTTCAAACTTAGCTTGCCTATCCTCCTCAGTAGCTTCTACTGCTAAGGCCTCTTCTTCTAGTCCTGCAATTCCAAATCCATTTAAGTAATTCTCTTTTCTAAATTCTTGGTATCTTGATTTAACTAAACTTTCTTCTTCTTTATCCATAGGGCCATTATTGGATGGTATAGAATAATTTGCAGTCCTTTGAAATACGTAAAGCTCTTCTGCCTGATTTGCTATTACAGGAATAGATTGAATAGACGATGAGCCCGTGCCAACAATAGCCACCTTCTTGTCCGTAAAGTCCACTGGTTCAACTGGCCAACTACCGGTATGCAACAGCTCTCCTTCAAAATCCTCTAGTCCAGGTAAGTTGGGTTTATTTGGAACTGATAAACAACCGGTTGCCATGATACAGAATCTAGATTCATAAACTTCAGCGTTAGTTACTGTCTTCCAAACTAAATTATCTTCATCAAAATCACAGGAAATCACTTCTGTATTGAAAAGAATATCTTTTCTAAGATCAAACCTGTCTGCGACGTGGTTAAGGTAGTCTAAAATTTCGGGTTGAGCAGAATATTTCTCGCCCCAACTCCATTCTTGTTGAAGATCTTCATCAAATTGATAGGAGTATTGCAAAGAAGGTATATCACATCTAGCTCCTGGATATCTATTCCAGTGCCAGGTTCCACCCACTTGGTCAGCCTTTTCAAGCACAACCGCTGAAAACCCTGCTTTTCTAAGTTTGTGCATCATATAGAGTCCAGAAAAACCAGCACCAACTATTATTGCATCATATTTAATATCTTTGCCAACCATCAGAAACTCTCCAATTTTTCTTACTCCAATTATGTATTGGTTTAGGGAACTATGCAATTGGTCCGAATTACAATAAATTCATAATTAATAAATGAAAGTTAGAAAAAATTAGGTAGTGTAGGAGGTAGATTCAAACTAAGTTTTCCTTAAAAAACCATCTTCTTCTGCAACCATCTCTGCTCTCAACTTAATATACTTAGCAAGTATCAGGCTATCAATTCCTGCACTCTGTTCTATGGCCTTATCCCATAAATCAGAAATTACCTTATCTTCCTGAAGTTCAGCAACCACTCTCCCAACATGAATTCTATTAGCTTTAATCAAAATCTAAATATATAAAAGTTTTAGTTCTATGCAAAAATTTCCAAAGTGGTAATATTTATACTAAAATATTACCGTTAAAAAAAACAAGACAATTTAAGTACTTATTAAGACCTTCATTATAAAACAAGTCATGAAAAATCCCCTACTATCTTCCCCTTTAGAATCAAATATCGATAATAAATCAGAAGAGTTTGCTGACTATAAAGCAGCGATGCTGGAGAAGCTAGATGGCATAGAAGACCTTTTAGATTACGTTGAACTTGGTGGAGGTATGCACCACCACGAAAGACTTGCTGCTAGAAACAAAATGCCAGTCAGAGAAAGAATTGCTAATTTTTTAGATCCGGATACGCCTTTTCTAGAAATTAGCTCTTTGGCTGCTTACGCATCAGATTACCCTGTGGGCGGTGGTTGTGTAGCAGGAATTGGCATTGTTGCAGGAACTGAAGTGGTTATATTTGCTAATGACCCTACGGTTTTAGCAGGTGCCATGCACGCTTACTCTGGCAAGAAATGGACTAGAGCTATGGAAATATCACGAGTTAATAAAATACCTTACGTTCAATTTGTTGAATCAGCTGGTGGCGATCTAAGAATGGGTGGAGGAAAAGGAAAAAGTAAAACAAGAGGAACTATTCTTGGAGCCGGCCATTTCGCTGAATCTGGCAGAACCTTCTACGATGTTACGGAACTCTCTAAGTTAAGAATTCCAACCATATCACTGGTATTTGGTTCCTCAACAGCCGGAGGTGCTTATCAGCCGGGAATGTCTGACTACAATATATTTATTAAAAAACAGTCCAAAGTATTTTTAGGAGGCCCTCCTCTTGTAAAAATGGCAACGGGTGAAGAATCTGACGATGAAACACTTGGCGGGGGTCAAATGCATGCAGAAAAATCTGGATTAGCAGACTATTTAGCTGAAGATGAAATGGATGCTATCAGAATAGGTAGAGAAGTTGTTTCACATTTAAATTGGAGAAAAGAAGGCAATGGTCCTTCTCATGCTTCAGATGCGCCTGTTAATGAGATAGAAGATCTACTTGGATTGGTAGATCCAGACCTCAAGAGACCTTTCGATGTCAAAGAGGTAATTAGTCGGGTAGTAGATGGTTCTAGGTTTGAAGAATTTAAACCATTATTTGGACAGACTATGGTTTGTGGATTTGCTTCCATACATGGCTATACCGTAGGAATACTTGGAAATAATGGCCCTATTTTTCCAGATACCGCCTCTAAAGGAGCGCATTTTGTCCAGCTCTGTAACCAAATAGATGTTCCTATTGTTTTTTTACAAAACATAACAGGATTTGTGGTAGGTAAAGACTATGAACGTGACGGTCAAATTAAAAAAGGTGCTCAGTTCTTAAATTCAGTTTCTAATTCTACCGTTCCCCACTTAACTGTAATCTTAGGTAATTCTTACGGCGCTGGAACATATGCGATGTCAGGAAGAGCTTTTGATAACAGGTTTACGTTTCTTTGGCCCACTGCAAAAATCGCTGTAATGGGACCGCAACAAATTGCTGGCGTCATGTCGATTGTTAGAAGAGCTAGAGCTGCTAGAACAGGTGAAAAATTTGATGAAAAAGAAGATGCTCAAATGGTTGCATTTGCTGAAAGAGTGCAAGAAGAAGGTTCACTTGCATTAAGAGCAACCGGCGCTATCAGTGATGATGGCATTATTGATCCAAGAGATACAAGAACTGTACTTGGTATGTGCTTATCTGTTGTAAACGGAAAAGCTGTAGAAGGTGCACCAGGCTATGGGGTATACAGGCTATGACATTTCATAAATTACTTATTGCAAATAGAGGCGAGATAGCTTGCCGAATTATTAAGAGCGCCCATGAAATGGGAATTAGCTGTGTAGCTGTTTATGTTGAAGCAGACTCAAATTCTCCATTTGTAAAGCAGGCAGATGAAGCAATAAAACTTAATGGAAACTACCTTAATGGCCAAGAAATAATTGATGCCGCGCTTACTTCTGGTGCTCAAGCAATACACCCGGGATATGGTTTCCTCTCAGAAAATGCAAAATTCTCGAGGGACGTAATCAAAGCTGATCTAATTTGGGTAGGTCCTAGCTCAAGAGTGATAACTTCAATGGGTGACAAACTAAAAGCTAAAGAAATAGCACAAAAAGCAGGTGTACCTACTTTGCCAATGACTACAGATCCTAAAAAAGCTAAAACTATAGGATATCCTGTTCTTATTAAAGCAGCAGCAGGTGGGGGAGGCAAAGGCATGAGAATTGTTGAATCTGCAAAAGATCTTAAAGAGGCTATTGTTGGTGCAAAAAGAGAAGCTCTTACAGGATTTGCCGATGATCGTATCTTTATTGAAAGGTACGTTGGCTCATCAAGACACATAGAAATTCAAATCTTAGGAGATACACATGGCAATGTTGTTCACTTGGGTGAGAGAGAATGCTCTATCCAAAGAAGACATCAAAAAATAATTGAAGAGTCTCCCTCCCCTAGAGTTGATGCAGAAATGAGAAATACTATGGGAGCAACAGCCATTAAGTTAGCCAAGAAATTAAAATATGAATCAGCAGGTACAGTTGAATTTCTTGTTGATGATAAAACAGGTGAATTCTGGTTTTTAGAAGTTAACACCAGATTACAAGTAGAACATCCTGTAACTGAAGGTGTAACAGGAATAGACTTAGTTTATGAGCAATTACGAATAGCTAGAGGTGAAGAACTTGGCTACGAGCAAGAAGATATTTCGTGGACAGGATCTTCAATAGAAGCAAGGCTGTATGCTGAAGATCCGGCCAATGACTTCCTACCTGCTACCGGAGAATTAATAGCTTATGAGCCTGATGCCAACATAGAAGCGCGTTGGGACACAGGCGTTGAAAAAGGTTCTGTTATAGGTACTGATTTTGATCCAATGATAGCTAAAGTAATTACCACAGGAAAAACGCGAACAGATGCTGCAAATAAATTGGCATTAGCATTAGAGTCATTGCATATTGGAGGTGTTACTACCAATAGAGATTTTTTAGTAGCTTCTTTACGTACAAGCCAATTCCACAAAGGGTTAACTACTTCAGATTTTATTAAAAAAGCCAAACCAAAAAGATCTATAGTTCTTAAAGGAGAAGAACTTGAGCTAACTGCTTCGATAGCAGCTTTATGGATTCAAGGAGAGAATAGAAATAACGCAACTGTACTTAACCAAATCCCGTCAGGTTGGAGAAATTCTAGACTGCCTAAACAAAAAATATCGTTTAAATAT
>DQKS01000087.1 GCA_015660645.1 Gammaproteobacteria bacterium | reverse complement strand
GGTAAAAAAGAAACTTCATTTGCCAAGGATTCTTCATCTTCATAAAGGACTATTTTGCTTCTTTTAACGTACAAAAAATCATCTTCTATATCTTGTAGCATAGATTCTAGCAATTTTTTTGATTCCAAAGCCAGACTAAGTAAATCTAAGGTATTTTTTTTATGACGACTTGCTGAACATTCCCTTAAAAATTTTAGCCCCCATTTAACTGTTCGCAGATTAATTGGGTGCTTAAACTTTATAGCAGAATCAGCATTCAGAAATATGGAAGGGATTTTTTTTAGCAGGACAGGCTTGCCTAAAGGATCAGACAAACCATAAGAAAGTTGCCCCCCATTACCGTAACTAGCTCCCTTACCTACGCCTTGAGCCGCATCGACAACAGTTACAGAATGCCCTTTTTTTACTAGGTAATAAGCGGAACATAGCCCAATTACTCCGCCACCTAAAACTGTAATTTTCACCAGCAATATAATACCTGCTAAGTTAACAGTCTTTTATACAAATATAACCACTCCTTATAACTTAAAGTTATAACTAGTCAGAAAAGACTTAAAATTATTTAATACTATTGAATCTACTTTTTGATCTGAATAAATCATGTTCATTTTAAATTTTAAAGGTATATCAAGTTGCCAGGTTTTTACCCCATCTGTGTCGATATTTGTTGCTGATATCACATCAAGAATTGTTATCCCCATACCTTTATTTACAAGTGATTTAGCTATTTGATAGGTATTGGTAGTGGTGACGTAATTGGGTTTAAAGTTGTTACTCTTAAAATAACTATCTAGCTTAGTTGACAAAGGTCCTTCGATTTTTATAAAAGGTAAATCTTTCAAATCATCACAACTGACGGAAGGAGATTTAAAGAAAATATGTGGTGGAGTAAGAAGTACAAAATTTCCTTTGAAGATAGTCACAGATTTCAAATAATTGGATGAATTAATATCGTAAGCCAGTGCTATATCAATACTCATTTCTTTAATTTTCTTTTCTATTTGATCCAAATGAAGGGTGTGGGTTTCAATCTCAACTTCAGGATGTTTCTTACAGAAATCTACAACCAATGAAGGCATTAAATCTATACCAATTGAAGGAGTTGAAGCTAATCTGATTAGTCCTGGCTTATTTTTGAGCAGGTTTTTGGTTATTTCATTAAAATTTTGTAAATCGTTATGAATTTTATCAGCGTGCTTAAATAAAATATGGGCTTCAGTTGTGGGCAACAGTCGTCTCTTTATCCTTTGAAAAAGTAAAAACCCTAGTTGGTTTTCAGTATGAGCTAAGACTTTGCTAACAGAAGGCTGAGAAACATGTAAATATTGAGCTGCCCCTGTTATTGATCCATGCGTATAAACAGCATGAAAAACCTCTAGCTGTCTTGTTCTCATATAAATAACTTCATCATAGCTTCATAACCTTAGTCTATGATGAATAACAAAACAAGAATTGGAATTGCCTGCACTTATTGTTACAGTAAAACTTGTATTTTTATGCTGTGCTTAATAAAAGGCTACATTTTCATAAATTAGGGGAAATAAATGAAAAAATTATATATAACAATATTAGCAACTTTCATTGCTACTTCCGGCTCAATAACTTACGCAGCAGATGATGAATCTGAGGTGGAAGAGGTTGTAGTCGTCGGTTCGCAAATAAAGGGAGCTAAAATTACTGGAGCTCTACCTGTTTCAATTTTTACATTCGAAGACATTGAAGCGATTGGAGTTGATTCTGGTGAAGACTTGCTTGAACACGTTGCCGAACAAGGCTTAAACTACTTTACTGAAGCGGAAGATGCTTCTGGTGGCGTTAACGCATCTCGTGGAGATGTGGGAGCCTATAACTTAAGAAATTTGGGTGTTGGTAACTCTCTTACCCTTATGAACGGAAGAAGGCTAGTTAGTTCACCTGGTTATCAAACTGAGCTAATTGGTGGGGATTATGTCCCAACTACCAGTGTAAACACTAACTTAATTCCAGTATCTGGAATTGCAAGATTGGAAATTTTACGTGATGGTGCTTCAGCTATTTACGGTGCAGATGCTGTTGCCGGTGTTATCAATAATGTTTTACAGAGAGATTATGAAGGTTTAACCGTTTCGGCTAAAGTTAGCACATACGAACACTTTGCCGCTGAAGATACTAGAATAAATGTGAAATACGGAACTTTCATTAATGATGGAGCTACCAATGTAAGCGTATTTTTTGACCACTACGATCGTGACAACATAAATGCACAGGAAGACCCAAGATGGGGTGCAGGAGATCATAGACCTTTTGTTGACGATAATTCACCTTGGAAAACAAGCACTTCCTTTAGAAATTTAAGCTCGCATTCTCTATATGGTCAGTTTGATATGGTAAGTTCAAAAGAGCATAGTGGAGCAAGCTACAATCATTTGTGGACTGACTCTAACGGAGAATTTGAAGTTTTTCCTCTGGGTGATGCTAAATGTACCAATCGCGGAAATCCGCTTTTTGATACTGGTTATGGAACATGTATTGCTCCAGATGGGAATGGCGCGTTGAGAAGTAATTTCTGGGGCAAAACTGATGTTAGAGGTGAGCTTGTTAGAACCAATGTCGTAATGTTTATCAACCATGAGATGGGTAATGGCACTGAGGCATTTACAGAGCTTGCTTTATACAAATCAGATAGTGATAGAATTGCGCATCCTTCTTATGCATTTTCCTCTTCAAAACACAGAGTGGGTCCAGATAATTACTATCTAAATCAACTCAAGGTAGATGTAGATGGTGTACCCACAGCAATATTTGCAGGGTATAACCTTTATATGGATAACTATCGATACGAAGAAAGGCAAAGATTGGTAAATGTAAAAAAAGATACTTACCGATTTCTTCAAGGTTTCAGAGGCACTAACGGTGCTTGGGACTGGGAAACAGCTTTTGTAACTTCTAAAGCAACATCCGATGATGTAACAAGCAATAGAATGTCTAATAATCTTTTGAAAGAAGCTTTGTACGACTCTACTCCAGCCGCTTATAACCCCTTTAGTGCAGGTGTAGATTCAAACATTGAAAGAACATTGGTTGATGTTTATAGAAAAGGTACAAGCGAACTCACAATGTTTGATTTTAAAATGTCTAATAATGAATTCATGGAAGTTCCCGCAGGAGACGTTGGTTTCTTGGTAGGGTTTGAGTATCGTGACGAAGAGATGGTTGACGACAGAGATCCAAGATTAGATGGAACTATCACCTATACTGACTATGAAGGTGATACTTATCCGCTAGTTGCAGATGTTTTGAATTCATCTCCAACAGGAGATGTTTCAGGTTCAAGAGATGTTTTATCTGTCTTTGCTGAAATGCAAATACCAGTAAGTGATTCAGTTAACATGCAAGTAGCACTTCGTAGTGAAGATTTCTCTGACTTTGGCTCCACAACAGTAGGCAAGCTGGCATTAGGTTGGGAAATAGCACCAGGATGGGATTTTAGAGCCTCTATATCAACAGCCTTTAGAGCCCCAAATATCATTCAGGTAAATGAAAAGACTGTTGTAAGATCTGGAACAAAATATGACAGAGCGGCATATCAAGTTAATGCAGTACAAAGCGTTGAGAACGTAATTGATTCTGATTCACGTTACACCATTCAAAGAATGGCAACAGGCGCAGCAGGTCTTGAAGCTGAAGAATCAGATAACACTTCCATTGGCCTTGTGCTAACTCCAACAGACAGACTAACCATTACCGTTGATACTTGGAGCATTGAAAAAGACAAAACTATTGGCTTGTTCGGTCGTGAAAACCAAACAGTCAATGACATGCTTTTACGATTTGCGAACGGAACAAATAATTGTGATTCTTTTGCAGGAGATCCTTTGGTTGTGAGAGAAGATGCTGATGATGGCGATGCAGCAGGTTTTGCAGCAGCAGGCGTCTGCCCTTTCGGCGATATTAAATACATCCAAAACGATTACACCAACATGGCTTTAAGAACTGTTGAAGGGACCGATGTTGGTATCTACTACAATTTTGAAAGTAACGTTGGTGATTTTGATGTTCGATACATTGGAACATTTTTAGATAAGTTTGAGCAAAAAGCCAGTGGAGAATTCGCATTCCTTCAAGCTAAAAAAGACAACGGCGAAATACCAGATTCAATTCCTATAAAAGGATTTGGGGATTTACTTGGAAAAGACGGAATCTATGATAATAAACATACTGTAAGAGTGTCTTATGACAAAGGGCCATTTGGAGCCAGCTTAGTTGCACTTAAGAAAGGTGAATTTGTGCAAACTTCATTAGGTTTAAAGGATGGCGTACCTTACATGGTTCCTTCTATGACAACAATGAATCTAACAATGTCTTATGACTTTGATGTAAGAGGGAATGATGCAAGACTTAGATTTTCTGTAAGAAATCTTAAAGATGAAAGAGCTCCTACAGCAGATAGGTATTATGGATACTATGCTGATGCTCATCAAGACTATGGAAGAAATTTCTCTCTTGATTTCAGAGTAAAATTTAAATAAAACCAATAAATTTAAAAGGGAGCAGCAGCTCCCTTTTTTATTTATAATAAATACATGAACTTCATAAAAAATAATAAAGGTTTTTTAGTAGGAGTTCTTTCTGCATTTATTGTAATGCTCTTTCCTACTCCTGAATCTTTATCGTATGAAGGACATAAAACTGCGGCATTATTTTTATTAATGGGAATCTGGTGGGCAACTGAAGCTGTTCCCGTTGCTGTAACTGCGTTAGTTCCTTTAGCCTTATTTCCTCTCCTTGGAATTGTAGATATACAAAATGCTGCAAACCCATATGCCAATAAAACCATCTACCTTTTCTTTGGAGGTTTTCTTCTAGCAATAGCTATACAAAAATGGGACTTACATAAAAGAATAGCTCTATTTGTATTAGAGAAAGCAGGATCTAATGGAGCCTCGCTTGTTCTTGGGTTTATGTTGACGGCTGCTCTTATCAGTATGTGGGTAATGAATACCGCAACAACCATTATGCTTTTACCAATTGGCCTAGCCGTAATAACAGTGGTTAAAGAAACCGTGAAAGGGTTAACGGAAAAAGAAACAGAAAATTTTCAACTCTCTCTGCTTTTAGGGATAGCTTATGGAGCAACCATAGGCGGTATGTCGACATTAATTGGAACGGGGCCCAATGGCATGTTAGCAGCTTTTATGGCTGACAATTATGACCTTGATATTAGTTTTGTAGATTGGATGAAAGTAGGTGTTCCTCTAAGTGCAATCATGCTTCCTACTAGCTGGTATGTATTAACAAGAATTATTTACCCTGTAAGGTTTAAGACTTCCGAAGAAACAACTGCACTACTCTCTTCCATGAAAGATGAATTGGGTGAATTCCAAGGCCCGGAAGTAAAAGTCTTCTTGGTATTTGTCTTCACTGCCTTATTTTGGATGCTTAGAACTGTCCTAGATGATTTACCGGGGCTTGGTGGACTTTCTGATGCCGGTATTGCGATGGTATCTGCGCTTGTTCTTTTTTTACTTCCAAGTGGTAATAAAGAAAGGAAGGGCCCTCTATTGGAGTGGGAAGATGCTCAGAAAAATGTACCCTGGGGATTGCTAGTTTTATTTGGAGGAGGCCTAAGCTTAGCCAATGCAGTTCAAAGTACAGGTCTAGCAATATGGATTGGAAATCTTATTCCAGAAGGAATTAGCATAGTCCTCATTGTTGTCTTAGTGGTTACCTTGATTATCTTCTTAACAGAACTAACATCCAACATGGCAACAACAGCAACCTTTCTGCCAGTTGTTGGTGCAATCGCTGTTCAATCTAACTTTGATCCCATCCTGGTGACCGCTGCAGTTGCACTAGCAGCCAGTTGTGCTTTTATGCTTCCTGTGGCTACTCCACCCAATGCTATCGTTTTTGGATCTGGTTTGATAAGAGTACCTCAGATGGCAAAAGCAGGGTTCCTGTTGAATGTACTTGGAATAATAATTGTTTCTTTTGTAGCCGCCGTCTCTGTGCCTTACTTCTTGTTATAAACTATTTCCCCTTTGCCATTGCGTTTGGTCTTCTGGTATCTGCCACCCCGTAAAGTTTACTATCTTCAATAAATATCGCCTGAACACTTCCCATAGTATCGGTTGGACGTATTGTGTGACCGAAGGTTTTTAATAACTTCAATGTATCAGGGCTTATCCCTGTTTCTACTTCAAGATTACTTGCAACCCTTTGGTTTATTCTCGGAGCCATAACGCTCTCTGCAAACCCCAGATTATGATCAATCAAATTGGAGATAACTTGAGTAAGTATATTGGGTATTCTTCCTCCACCAGGAGAGCCTAAAACCATTGAAAGTTCTCCAGAAGAATTAAAAACTAAAGTAGGAGCTTGGGTGCTAATCATTCTTTTTCCAGGGTCTAACTTATTGGCCTCACTTTTTCCGTATTCAGAAGTATTGTCACCATAATAATGAGAAAAATTTCTCATTTGATTATTAAGCAGAAATCCGCCCTTTGCTACGGTAACCCCGGATCCAAAAGAAGAGCCTAACGTATAAGTCAGAGAAACTGCATTTCCTTGCTCATCAATAACTGATATATGAGTGGTATCAGGACTCTCGTCGGCTTGCTTAAAATCTCCTGCAAAAATTAAATCATCTGGTGTCTTGAAATCTCTTTGGATGCTTCGAGCTCCTTTTTTTGAATAATTTTTATTCAAAAGATCATTAACTGGAACATCGTAATAGTCCGGGTCTCCATGATGCTTAGCCCGATCAGCAAAAGCTCGAATCATGGATTCAGATAAATGGTGAATAGAAGAAGCTGAATTATGACCCATGGATTTAATATCAAAATTTTCAAGTATGTTTAAGGTTTGTAATAAAACTAATCCACCGCTTGCTGTAGGAGGCATTGAAACAATTCTATTTCCTCGGTAATTCGTTTCTATGGCTATCCTTTCTTTTGCTTCATAAGCAGCAAGATCCTCTTTAGTTATCAGTCCGCCATTGCTCGAAGAATCTTCAACAATCCAATCTGCTATTTCTCCTTTGTAAAATACATGATCTCCTTTTTGACTTATCAAAGTTAAAGTCTTGGCTAACCGTGGTTGCCTAAACAAGGAGTTAATTTCTAGAGGCTCTCCATTTCTATAAAATTTATTCTTAGAAGCTTTATTCTTTAAAAGAGATTCCTTTCCCCAATTTAGAATAAAATTAAGATCGTTTGAAACGATTATTCCTTTACGAGCTAGCTCAATAGCTGGCCTCATTACTTGTTTTAAACTTAACTTGCCATAAGACTCATGTGCCTTAATTAATCCTGCCACAGTACCTGGCACAGCATTGACTAAATGACCATACCTAACTACTCCTTCCTCAGTTATAAACATGGAACTTTTTGCCGATTTTGGTGCTGCCGATCGATAATCAATTGTTGATATATTTTTAGACTTCTCTTCAAAAATAAGCATAAAACCCCCTCCGCCAAGATTACCGGCTCTGGGTAGAGTTACTGCTAAAGCAAATCCCATAGCAACAGCGGCATCAACAGCGTTTCCTCCTCGTTCAAGGATTTTGAAACCTACATCCGTTGCATAATTATTTTGACTAACAACCATGAAGTTATCTGAAATCTCTGGATGAATTCTATCTTTATAATCTAGAGTTGTTTGAGCTATAAGATTATTAGTAAGGAGTATAAGAAACCCTATTCCAATACAAGAAGATACGTTTTTCATGAAGCTAAGGACTTACCACACCTGCACTGGGTCTTCTCGGGTCTGCCGCACCATAAAAATAGCCATCT
Source organism: Gammaproteobacteria bacterium (assembly GCA_015660645.1). GTDB lineage: Bacteria > Pseudomonadota > Gammaproteobacteria > Magnimaribacterales > Magnimaribacteraceae > CAJJAM01. The sequence continues at coordinate 5,601 of DQKS01000087.1, read as the reverse complement.
TTATTTAAGATGGCCTGAACACTTCCCATAGTTCTCGATGGGTATAATCTATAGCCTCTTTGTTCAAGAAGAGCTTCTGTATCCGCGCCAAACCCCTCCTCAATCATAAGGACTTCTGGTAGCCATTGATGATGTATTCTGGGGCTATTAACGGCTTGTGCAATATTCATACCATGGGTCATTACATTTAAAGCAACCTGCAATACGGTTGTTATTATTCTGCTACCCCCTGGACTGCCAAAAACTAAATAAGGTTTTTTATCTTTAAAGATAATAGTAGGTGTCATAGAGCTTAAAGGGCGCTTATTTCCCTCTATAGAATTCGCCTCTGATCCAAGTAAACCATAACCATTCGGAGTTCCCGGTTTAGAAGAGAAATCATCCATCTCATTATTTATCAGCATACCAGTTCCAGGTATGACGATACCTGAACCATAAGAAAAATTTAGAGTGTAGGTATTTGCCACTGCATTACCAAAAGAATCCATTATCGAGAAATGAGTGGTATCTGGACTCTCGTAAGGTAAAGGATTACCTGCATAAACTTGATTAGAAGGAGTTCTATTTTTAAGAGAGATATTTTTATTTAATTCCTTTGCGTACTCTTTTGAAATCAGGCCAGAAGGAACATTATAGAAATCTGAGTCGCCCAAGTATTTACTCCTATCAGCATAAGCTCTTTTCATAACTTCCGCTAAAATATGAATAGTATCTGCACTGCCAAAACCCATTTCTTTGATCGAATACGACTCAAGCATATTAAGCATTTGGATTAGATGTATACCCCCAGAACTGCTTGGCGGCATGGAAACAATGTCAAACCCTTTATAAGTCCCTTTAACCGGCACCCTCTCTGCTACAACATAGTTTTCTAAATCATCAGCAGTTATTAGACCACCATTTTTTTTCATCTCCTTCACAATCTTTTTAGCTATAGCACCTTTATAGAAAGCATCTGGTCCATGTTTACTTAATTGTTTTAAAGTCCAAGCAAGATCTGGCTGCCTAAGAATCTCTCCTGCCGAATATAAATCCTTATTTTTCTTGTAAAAAGATTTAGCAGCTGCTGGATTGGAAGTTAGTCTTTTTCTATATGTTGAAAAAGACAAAGTATTTGCCAAGTCATGTGGTACGACAAAACCTTTTTCAGCTAGAAGGATTGATGGAGCAATCACTTCTTTCCAGGACATAGTCCCATATTTTGTTAAGGCATAATACAAACCTGCTACTGATCCTGGAACACCAGCTGATAATAATGAAAATTGAGCTTTTTGTTTATCATAATTCCCATTTTCATCTAAGAATAAATCTCTATGAGCAGCCGCAGGGGCTTTTTCTCTATAGTCTATGGCAATTGTCTTATCTAAGCTTTCTAAATAGACCATCATGAAACCGCCGCCGCCCAGATTACCTGCTCTAGGTAGTACGACTGCTAAAGCCAGTGCTGTAGCAACTGCAGCATCTACTGCATTTCCACCTTTACCTAATATGTCTGATCCCACTTGACTCGCCACTTTACGTTGCGAAACAACCATTCCAGTATTGCTTATATGTGGATGGTGAATAGACTGATAATCAATAATAGGAAAAGATGATTCAGCTGCTAACGTACTAAAACTAACAAAAGAACTAAGAAAGATAAAAAAAATTTTAAACATATTTAGACTGTATCAGCAATATACCAGAAGTATAATTCTAAAATAAATCTAATTGATAGACTTGGGTTATTAATCATCAATAGCCTGATAAACCAAGGTTGTAAATTCAGTTCTCAAGGGCCACGGGCTAGCCATTAATTGTGTCATGGCAACTGCTACAAGTTCTTCTTCCGGGTCCACCCAAAAGATTGTAGAAGCTGCTCCTCCCCAAAAATAAGTTCCGTCTGACACGTGTTGACCTCTTAGTCCGGCATCAGTAATTACACCTACCGTTATACCAAAACCCATGCCTTCAGGATAATCAGGATTATCCGTTATCTGCTTTCCTAAATGATTTCTAGAAAATAATTCAACTGACTTTCTACTAATGATCCTTGTATCACCCAACTTTCCTCCATTAAGTAACATTTGAGCGAACTTCAAGTAATCTTCAGTTGAAGAAACTAAACCAGATCCTCCATCAAAAACAGTTGCTGTATCTAAATAAGGACTGGTAGTTCTTTCGTCCATTAAAAGCATCAATGTGTCACTAGGTAAATTATTAGCCATGCCAGGGATTAATCTGCCTATGTCACCAGGGAAGAAATATAAATTTGTAAATCTCTCTGCTTTGCTTTTAGGGACATTAAAAAAAGTATCATTCATGCTAAGGGGTTTAAAGATTCTATCTTTTAAAAAGACATCAAAAGTTTGTCCAGAAGCTCTTTCAATTACACATCCCAAAACATCCATGCCCATTGAATAAGTGTATTTTTCTCCGGGTTGATGCATTAAAGGAGCCTTACTGGCTAAAGCAGCAGAAAAAGAGCAAATATTCGGAAACGCCTTTTGAGAAGAAACAACTATAACGCCATCCTTTGCTGAAGTTTCTAAGTTATCAATGAAGAAATAAGGTGAAAGTTTATTGTCAGCATAGATTTTCCGTAAAGCTTTGTTAGCTGTAAAGCTATAGGCAATACCTGACGTATGGGTAGCTAAGTCTCTGATGGTTAAAGGTTTTTTAATTGCTTCAAGTGATGTTGAACCATCTTCATTTACAATTAAAACTTCGGTTGTCGCAAATTCAGGTATATAAAGAGACACTGGATCAAAAAGCCTCACCTTTCCTTCCTCTATCAAGATCATTAGAGCAACTCCCGTTATGGGTTTACTCATAGAATAAATCCTAAAAAGAGAATCCTTCTTTAGGGGGATTAAATTTTCTACATCAGCAAAACCTTGGGTCTCAAAGTGTACGACTTTGCCTTTCCTAGCAACTGCCGTTATCAAACCCGGTATCCTTCCAGTGGTTACATATTTAGATAAAGCCGGTGCTATTCTATCCAAGCGCTCTTGAGACATACCAGCTTGCTTTGCTTCATAAACACCAGACAGCAAAATAGTAGGTATAAATACTACTGAAATTGCAACAAATTTTGCTAATTTAGTTAACATAAGAAACTCCTTTTTATCCATAAAATGTATGTATATGATACTTACTCAAGCTATAAATTAATATGGACTTTCAAATCAAAAATAAATCAGCGATTGTATGTGCTTCAAGTCAAGGTTTAGGGAAGGCTGCAGCCATGGCTCTTGCTGCCGAAGGAGTTAATCTAGCTATCTGTTCTAGAAATGAGGAAAAACTTAAAAAGGTCAAAAAGGAGATTGAGAGTACGACAGACTCAAAAATAATAAGCATTGTTACCGACCTCAATCAACTTAAAGATATTAAAAATTTATATCAAAAAGCTTCTTCTGAATTGGGACCCATTGATATTCTAATAAACAATGCAGGAGGCCCTCCTCCGAGTACTTTCGCTTCGCTAAATGATGAAGACTGGTTATCTGCTTTTAATTTAACCATGATGTCTTCAATTAGATTATCAAAATTAGTACTTCCTGAAATGAAAAACAGAAACTGGGGAAGAATAATCAATATCTCATCGGTTTCTGTAAAAACTCCTGTACCAGGCTTATTTTTATCAAATAGTTTAAGAATGGGCGTTCTCGGTTGGTCAAAAGCATTATCGGATGAAGTTGCCTCTAATGGCATAACCGTTAATTCAGTATGTCCAGGTTCAACGAGAACAAAAAGAATTACACAAATATTTCAATCACAATCTGAAGCGACTGGGAAAACTCAAGCTGAAATTGAATCTCTTGCAGCAGCCAATATACCTATGTTAAGAATAGGAGAACCAGAAGACCTGGCTGCTTTGATTGCCTTTTTAGCATCTGAAAAGGCCTCTTATATGACTGGTCTCGCAATTCAAGTTGACGGGGGTTCCGCTAGAACTTTCTACTAATCTGAAACTTTAAAGAGTTTCCTAAGTGCCTTGACTTCTAGCCTTTTACTTCTTAATACTACGAACACAATAACAGACAGTATGGCTGCTATTAGTACAGGTGTACTTATATAGCCTATGTAAAAATAAACAGTTTTTTCAGAAGGAAAAGTTGTTAGTGCAAACTGCAAAATACAAAGAATAATTAATGTGACAGTAAATACGACTTTCACTCTTATTAAGAGAGAATCCCTTTTAGCAGTTTCTAGAACTAAATCACCTAGCATGAAATTCCTTTCTTGCTGCTCCGAACTCACTGTTAACTTTCCTTCTGTGTAAAACCACTTCATAAATGATCCTATTGATAAATCTATTATAAATACAAATTGTTTTTTTTATCATCAATTAAATAAAGATTCTTGCTTCTCTTTTATAAGAACAAGGTCTTTATACATAAAATGGCGGACCGGACGAGACTCGAACTCGCGACCTCCGCCGTGACAGGGCGGCGTTCTAAACCAACTGAACTACCGGTCCAAAATTTGAAAAAAGCATTCTAACAGTTATTGACCATTTATCAGAACAGACTTTTAATTTAAATTAAGGATTAAAAGATTTCTTTTCTAAAATATGGTTGCTCTTGAACTTTTTCATTCTTTAAATCAACGTAATAAGCATTTTTTTCTTTAGCAAAAACTATAGCTTTATACTCTTCTTCATCTTCAATATGCAACGCACAACCACCATCAATTGCATAACAAGATTCCAACACCCCTTCTGTTATAAACTTACTCAATGAAGGCCTCCTTAGAGGTTCTTCTTCATAATGCGGGCAGCAAGCACCTTTAACAAAACCCAAACAATCCATTATTTTAAGTTCTTCAGACCATGAATCAGTGACACCTTCTTTAAACCAGCAAATTGCCCCTGCGCTGACTCCGCACATAATGACACCTTTCTTATAAGCTTCTTTTAAAATTAGATCTAAACCCCAATCTTTCCAAACGGCCAACATGCTTTTTGTATTACCTCCTCCTACAAAAATAATATCTTGATGTTTAATTAATTCTTCTAAATCTGGAGTTCTTTTAAAGAAATCAAGATGAACCGGAGAGCAATTAAGTTTAGAGAAGGCAGAATAATAATTGACCTTGTAAGCTTCGTTATCTCCAGTAGCCGTAGGAATAAAACAAATATTGGGCTTTTCTTTATCAGATTGGTCCAAGATGTATTTCTCAATAATTCCTTCTCCCGGACTTCTACCAAAACCCCCTCCTCCAATAGCAATAATTTGTTTTTTCATTTAGTGCTAAACTCTAAATCAATCTTAGGGGAGATGAAATGAATAAATTTATTTACCAGTCAGGCTTATTGCTTGGTTTCTTATTTTTAAGCCTAAATACTTATGCCGAACGTAACTTAGAAGAACTGATTAATAAGCATCAAAGTCAATTTGAAGAGGTTGCTTTAAAAATATGGGATTATGCGGAAGTTGGTTACCAAGAATATAAAAGTTCCAGCTTATTAAAGGAGCAATTATTAAAAGAAGGGTTCTCTATAAAAAGTAACATAGCTAATATACCTACAGCCTTTGTAGCTGAATATGGACAAGGATTTCCAGTAATAGCTATTTTAGGGGAATTTGACGCACTTCCTGGCGTTGCACAGAGTTCATC
>DQKS01000101.1 GCA_015660645.1 Gammaproteobacteria bacterium | reverse complement strand
CAAGGGTATGGCTGTTCGCCATTTAAAGTGGTACGCGAGCTGGGTTTAGAACGTCGTGAGACAGTTCGGTCCCTATCTGCCGTGCGCGTTGGAAAATTGAGAAGAGTTGCTCCTAGTACGAGAGGACCGGAGTGAACGAACCACTGGTGTTCGGGTTGTCATGCCAATGGCATTGCCCGGTAGCTATGTTCGGAAAGGATAACCGCTGAAAGCATATAAGCGGGAAGCCTCCTTCAAGACTAGTTTTCCCTGGACCTTCGGGTCCTTTAAGAGCCGTTCAAGACTAGGACGTTGATAGGCAGGGTGTGTAAGTGCTGTAAGGCATTGAGCTAACCTGTACTAATTGCTCGATCGGCTTGACCTTATTACATCAAGTAATTTCTTGAGACTAATATTTTAGTAGCCAAATAATTTGTAGTTAGTTTATTTATGATTGAATTTATAAGTTTATGTCTGATGACAATAGCAAAAGTGAACCACCTGATACCTTTCCGAACTCAGAAGTGAAACCTTTTAGCGCCGATGGTAGTTTGGTTTCGACCATGCGAGAGTAGGACATCGTCAGACTTTTATTTAAGCCCTGTTAGTTAATTCTGGCAGGGTTTTTTTATTTTTCTGCTATTAACATTGCGCCTAAAGCTGAAGCGTATTCTCCATTTTTAGGAAAATGAGGATTAAAATTTGTTATTAGTGCAGCTTGCTCTAAAGCCTCTCTTAAACTTACAAAAGTGGGTGTTCTTCCAACTACTACTATTTCAGTTGCTTGAAATGACATGGCAACAGATGTTGCTATTCTTGCTGCTGTCTGACCTACAAGATTAACAATGCCAGCGGCTAGGTCTTCTCTTGATATCTTTTTATCAGTCTTGCTTATCCGGCCAAAATTTACAGCTGTAGTATCCGGTGGCAGTTGACCTATAGGTCCTGATACAACATCTTCTATTATTAAGTCCGTCATTCTTGGGTTGCCTTTACTTGCCAGTTCACCTATTTCTTCGGGGTCTACTGTGTTTAAGAGAAGTTTAGATAGCCCTATAACTGTCCCTCCTCCCACTCCAGTGCCTGAACAATGTAAGTATTCTCCATTTTTTGCAAAAATACATGCTGTTCCTGATCCAGCACTTAAGATGATTGTAGATTTACTTTTGTCTAAACCAGAAAGATGAATAGCGCCTTCCCCAACTGCGTCTACTTCATTGATATGTTCTACAGGGACTCCGTTAATGGAGTCTCCAATATTCCCGTGTTTTCCACCAGTAACGGCTATATGCTCCACTTCGGTCTCAAAATCTAGTTCTGAGAAGATATTCTTCACCAAGGATTCATTTGGTTCAGAATTAGATAAAACCATCTTATGTTCGATAGAGCCTTTTGTAGATTTCTTTAATGAATCAGTTACTGTGATGCCAAAATCAATTGAAATGCGCATAAAGATTTATTTGTTTGTTATAAAATATAGTTTAATAGAATTTTTTATTTGATTATTATAAGAGCAGAATATATTTAAGGGGAAAAATGGATATAAGACAACTAGTATTAGTTTGTAAAAATAGAGACCAAGTTGTAAAGAATTTATGCGATCTTTTTGATATAAAAGTTGCTTTTAATGATCCAGGAATTATTTTTTTTGGTTTAGAAAATGCTCTGTTGCCTGTAGGTAATACTTTTATTGAGGTTATTAGTCCAGTGGAAGAAGGCACTACCGCAGGAAGATTTCTTGAAAGAAGACAAGGAGATGGCGGCTATATGGTCATTATTCAAGTAGATGATTTTTTGAAGTCAAAAGAAATGGTGAATCAAGAAGGTGTTGATATTATTTTTGAATCTGATGATCCGGCTGCTCGAGCAATCCATTTACACCCAAAGCAAATAGGAGGAGCCATCTTGTCTTTAGATTTTATGGACCCACAAGAAAGTTGGAAATGGGCGGGATCAGAATGGCAAAAATTTGTTGAAACAAAAACGGTAGAGACAATTATTGGAGTACAAATTCAATCATCTGATCCAACTCAAATGAAGGATAGATGGCAGTCTGTTTTAACTTCAAATAACTCTAAGACAGAAGACAAGAATCAAATCAATTTAGATCAAACAAGTATTGAGTTTATAAAAAATGAAGACACTAGAGGAGAAGGGGTGACGGCGTTTAAGATTAAAGTTAAAGACATTAAGTCTATAAAACGCAAAGCCACAGAGTTAAAATTACTTGTAGATGGAGAGATAGTAATAGGAGGTGTTAAATTTTTTCTAAGCTAAATAAATTTTTTGTTGTTATTCCATTTGTAGTTGTTTCTTGTGGCGGTGGAGGTGGGAGCAATCCAAGCACACCTACGCTGAATCCAAATAATATTGTTGACCAGATTACTAGTGCAACAAATCTACCAGCCTCGGGTTCTATAACTCTTTCAGGTGATTTTGAAACTGATAAAGTAGCTTATGAAAGTACATCTGAGTATTCTGAACAACACGGATTGGCGTTAATAAATGCTTCTTCAGCCTATGCTAGAGGCGCAACGGGAGAAGGTGCAATAATTGGAATAATGGACTCTGGAGTAGATACATCTCATCAAGAGTTAGACGGAGCTTTTAAGTTAACCAGTGATAGTTACTTGGAATATTCGTCAAGGTCTCCTACAACAGAAGAAAAACGGCACGGGACTCATGTTTCTGCTATAGCCTTAGGTGAAAGAGATGGAACAGGTATGCATGGTGTAGCATTTGATGCTCAATTATTTTTTATTTCTATAGAATTAGGTACTGCAGGTGAAGAATATGAACCTGCAACTATTGACTCGACGGTCGATTATTCGGCCATTGATAATTCATGGTCAACTCTTGAAAGTTATTTCATTGATAGGCAAGTTACAGTTGTAAACGGAAGTTTTGGTTACCAAGGCAATATTAATGACTACACCGAAGAAAACATTAGACAGGCTTTTCCACTAACCATAGATGTGTTAGCTCAAGCAGGAATTCCAGATGCAGATAAAACAATATTTGTTTGGGCGGCGGGTAATGGTGGGGGTTATGCTGATCAGGGAGTAGATTATTCAAGTCCAGAAGTGTTTGGAGGTCTTGCATACCTTATAACTGAATTGAGCACTCATACAGTTGCTGTGGTTTCGGTAGATCCAGACGGCACAATAAGCAGTTTTTCTAATTTATGCGGCGTTGCTAAAGACTACTGTTTGGCAGCACCAGGTAGGTCTATAACAAGTGCTTATTCTCAGGATCCACCTGATACTGCTTATTATGCGCCATTTAGCGGCACATCAATGGCAGCTCCTCATGTTTCCGGAGGTATTGCTCTTTTAGCTGATTATTTTGGCGGTCAGCTGGGAAATACAGAAATCTTAAATAGATTGTTTCAAACAGCTAATAAGACTGGTGTTTATGCTGATTCTTCAATTTATGGTCAGGGTTTGATGGACCTTGACGCTGCAACTAAGCCTTTAGGGCAAACAATGATTGCTGTAACCAGTTCACTAGAAGGCCTTCAACATACGGTACTAGGAACATCTATTGGAACTTTGGGTCCTGCTTTCGGTGACTCGTTTATAAATGCAATGTCCAATAAGAATCTTGTAGTCTTTGATCAACTTGGCGCTCCATTTCTTAAGAAGCTTAATTCAACTTATATCAACAAAATGCCTTCTTTGGCTTGGTTAAGTTCTCGCCAGTCAAATCCCTCTCAAAGAGTCCTTGAAGTTCAGACTAGCCCTAATAGAAGTACTGAATTGATGTTAGGGCTTGCTTCTAATAATTATGGTGAACATGACTTATTTATGAGCTTGTGGGCAAAAAATGATAAAAAATTGAAGTATTTTTCTTTAAAACAAGAAATTTCTAAATCTGGCTTTTATTTTCTTGGGAATGGGATAAGTCCTTCATTATTTTTTGGCAACAATGAAACAAATAAAACTTTCAGTAACGTTCTAGGTAGATCTTCGTCTTATGGATCCCCTTTTCTAGACTTTGCTTCTAGCGGTTCCTTTATAGGAGGCGGTATAAGCTTAGGTAATAATTCCACTATTTCTGGGGTTTATTTTAAAGGCAATCATGAAGAACAAGACTCTATGGTCATAAAGCTACCTAGCTCTTCAGGGTTGCTTCTTGAGTTTAAAGAAAACTCTATTGATTCTTCGCTATCTTTACAGATAGGCTTGTTAAAGGAGCCAAATAGTTTATTGGGTAGCTCGTTTAATGGAGGATATGGTTCAATAGATGAAACCCAAACATATTTTTCAGGGGTTCAAGCTTCACATGCTTTTTCAAGATTTTATACTACAGGTTCTGTTTTTTTTGGTGAGACTCATGCAAATTTATCAGAAACAGGCCTCATAAACTCTATAAATAAATTTACTTCGTCTTCATTTAATTTAGGAATTTTTAAGAATGGGCTACTAAATTCTCTTGATTCTTTTGGTTTTAAAATTACCCAACCCTTAAAGCTGGAAGAAGCAGATATAAAATTATCAATTCCTGTTGGGCGGACAAAATACAGAGAAGTACTTTTTGAAGATTATAATCTAAGTTTAACTCCATCAGGGAGAGAGGTCCGAGCTGAGTTTATTTACCAAAGACCAATTTCAAATGGAAATTTATATGCAAGCTTCGGCTACATTAAAGATCAAGGACACATGTCTTTAGATAAGGTAGAGCCTTATATTGCAGCAAATTGGCAGTTTTATCTTTTTTAAGACCCTAAAGACTGAAAGTGTGAACTTAATCCGGCTTTAGCTTGCTCGTCAATCTCTTTAACTTCTTCAAGCGGTTTGTTGAGCTCAGCCCAATCAATTTCAAAATCGCTATCAGAGTCTTGATACTGAAGAAGACCTAATTCTTCGTATAGAGGTTTAACTGTATCAGTCAACAAGCCAATCCTCTTGAGGTTTGGTAAAACCCTAGTAAATAACAAATTTCTAAATTGATCATTCGTCTCATCGTTAGCGATGAGTTCCCTGATGTCATCTTCTGACATATTGAACCATTTAGCTGGTAATTCAGTGTTTATGATTCTGTCTCTCATGATCACACAAGCCTCGTAACAGAACATGGCTCTGTCTTCTAACTCTTCTTCTGTCAGAGTTTGTAAGAATTCTTCAAGATAGTTAACCCCGAATGTGACGTGCCTTGCTTCGTCTCTAATTACATAGTGGACAAGTTGCCTTAAAAGAGGGCAGTTGGTTGTTTCTTTAGTCGTCTGAAAGGCAGCCAAAGCTAGACCTTCAATGATTATCTGCATACCAATGAACTTAAGATCCCATCTTGGATCTGTAAGAATCTTATCTAGTAGAGCTTTCAGGTTTTTGTTAATTGGATATTCCATTCCGTGAACTCTTTGAATGTACCTATTAAAAACTTCCACATGTCTTGCTTCGTCAAAAGTTTGAGAGGCCGCATAGAGTTTTGCTTGGTAAGTTGGTGCACAAGATACCAATTGAGAAGCAACTAAAAGAGCACCCTGTTCACCATGAAGAAACTGGCTTAGTGCCCAAGCCTGATCGTGTCTCATGTATTGGAGTTTCTGATCTTCAGGAAGCATCGAGAGAGGGCCTTCCATTCTTGCTATCAATTCTGCTTTCATAGGAAATTCATCTTTGCCAATATGATTATCCCAGTCCAGGTCTATAGAGCCGTTCCAATTTAATTTTTTACCTAGTTCGTAGAGCTTTTTAATTCTTGTATCGGCATCGGTATAATCCCAATTATATGACCCAACTAAGGGTGTATTAAATATTTCAACAATATCCTCTATATGTTCGGGTTTGAAGCCTTCTGGGAGGTCAAATTCTCTGAGTTCTGTCGGAGTTGTTTTTAATTCAGTTATTTTCATCTTAAGCTATTTCTCCATAATCTAGTGGTTTAGAAAGCTCTTCCCAGCTTGTATCTCCACTATTTTCTAAATCTTTAAATTCTAATATCCCCATTTCTTCATATTTTCCGGAAACTTTATCAGTTAAGAGTCCTATTCTTTTAAGGTTTGGCATTATCTTTGTAAACAACAGGTTATTAAATAAACTGGAACCTTCTGATTGATTAATAACTTCGGCAGCTTCATCTGTATTCCATCCATAATGTTTCATGACATTTGTAGACCCAAATCTATTTCTCATTACTACACAGGCCTCATAAGCAAATTCTGCTCTCTCTTCCCTTTCCTCCTCTGAGAGAGTCTTAATAAATTCCTCTAGGTAATTAACACCAAACGTTACATGTCGTGCTTCGTCTCTTATTACTAAGTAAAAGATATCTTTCAAGAGAGGGTCCATTGCAGAAGCTCTTTGTCTCTCAAAAGCTGCTAAGGCAAGTCCTTCAATTATAATTTGCATACCAATAAATTTTAGATCCCATCTTGGGTCTGTAAGAATTTTATCTAAAAGTAATTTTAAGCCAGGCATTATTGGGTATGTCCAGCCAATCCTCTCTTGTAAATATTTGTTATAGACTTCAACGTGTCTCGCTTCATCAAATGTTTGAGAAGCTGCGTATAGTTTTGCATTATAGGTTGGAGCGCAAGAAACTAGTTGAGATGCTACCAATAGGGCTCCTTGTTCGCCGTGAACTATTTGGCTTAAGCTGCTTGCGAGTATATGCCAACTGCATTCAATTTTTTCTTCTTCACTTAAATCATCATAAGGTTTAAAGCCTCTAAATTGTTGTAATTCCTGCAAAGTTGCCCAATCTGTGAGAGGGTAGGGTTCTTTAGACCAGTCCAGATCCAGTGTTGTGTTCCAGTTAAGTTTTTTCCCTAGTTCGTAGAGTTTATTAAGTCTGTTATCTGCAGTTGTGTAATCCCAGTTATAAGATCCAGTAAGAGGCGTGTTAAATATTTCTATAATATCTTCTACATCTTTGGGTTGTAATTTGCTTTCTAAGCTATCTTTATCAAAATAACGTAACCCAGGAGGACATTCTTTTATCTCAGTAATTTTCATAAATGCATTTTAAGCTTTGCTGATATAAGTGTCTAATCAATAAGGGACTATAACTGTACACGGATATAGAGAAATTGATATTAATCAACTTTAAATAAATCTGTTAGTTGTTCTAACATTGCACCACCAAGCTCTTCAGCCCTATGAATTGTTACCGCATTTTTATAATAACGAGTCACATCATGGCCTATGCCTATTGCTATAAGGCTGACTGAAGATTGAGATTCAATTGAATGTATGACTTGTCTAAGATGCAAGTCTAGGAAGTTGTTTTTATTTGTTGAAAGAGTGCTGTCATCAACAGGAGCTCCGTCTGAGATTACCATAAGGATTTTTCTTTGCTCCTGGCGTCTTGCCAGCCTATCATGAGCCCAAATTAAAGCTTCTCCATCAACGTTTTCTTTTAAGAGTCCTTCTCTTAACATGAGCCCGAAATTCTTTTGTCCTCTTCTCCAAGGAGTTTCTGCAGATTTAAAAATAATGTGCCTTATATCGTTAAGTCGTCCAGGGTTTTCTGGTTTACCATCTTCCATCCATTTCTTACGACTTTCGCCACCTTTCCAGTGTTTTGTAGTAAAGCCTAAGACTTCAGTTTTTACATTACATCTTTCCAATGTTGTGCTGATTATGTCAGCACAAATAGCTGCAACTGTCATAGATCTACCTCTCATAGAGCCAGAGCTATCAACCAGAATTGAAACAGAAGTATCCCTAAAATCTGTATCTTTTTCTACTTTGTAACTTAAGGCGGTTAAAGGGTTTGTGATAATCTTATGTAATTTAGAAGAATCAAGTATTCCTTCATCTTTATTGAATTCCCAAGAGCGGTTTTGCTGTGCCATCAAGAATCTTTGGAGACGATGCGCTAGTTTAGAAACGGTTGTTTTGCTTGGCCCCATGAGCTGGTCTAAGTGTTTTCTTAGTCTTTGTAGTTCTTCGGGACTACACAGGTCTTCTGCTTTTAATTCTTCATCAAAACTTCTTGTATAAACTTTATAGTTAAAATTAGCAGTTTGTTCAATTAGAGATTCAAGCCAAGACTGATTAGTTAAGACTTCTTCATTTTCATCTACTATTGAATCATCTTCTGGCTCTCCTATCTCAGTATCAATATCTTCGGTACCTTCTTCCATTTCCGAATCTTGAGATATATCGGATTCATCTGGCATCTCTTCTTCATTTTCAGAGTCATCTTCGCGAGCATCATCATTATCAGGATCAGTAGAAGGTTCATCTTCTTCAGAGAGAGGTTTAATATCATCAACTTCTAAGACATGAAGAAGTTGTCTTACTGTTTCAGAGAATTTTATTTGATCCTCTAAAGATTCTTCTAATGCATTTTTAAATGGCAGTCCTTTATTGCGAAGTTCCTTTTTCCAGTGTTTTAAGGATCTAGTGGAATCAGGGCTTATTTTCTCATTTAAAAGTATATTCCTAAACCAAGCTTCTAAAGCTATTTCAAGCACATCTTCTTTTTCTTCTAGAAATTGTGATTCCTTACATTTATCGTCAAATTTAGCTTTAAGATTTGTGGCTACTCCCGGATATTTCTTTGAGCCAAGCACTTCTACTCTTACATCTTCTAAATTAGCTAATAATGCATTTAGCCTTGGAGTTCCAGCATCTACAGAGATTTTTTCTTTTCTGAATAGTTGTGCGCAAGCAGCTGAGTCTGCCTTTCCTCTAAAAGAAGGTAATTCATTCTTATGAGTAGGTGGATTAGGTAAAGAGCTAATGGCTCCAAAATTTATTTCTAAATCAGGGTTCTCAGCCAACGCCCTAGTGGCAGCAGCAACGGCTTCTTTAATTAACTCAGGTGATGGATTCTTTAGTGACATGTAAGGGAAGAGCTAGCCTTCTTCTAAATCTTCGGCTATAGAGTCTTCTAATTCTTCGTTAAAGCACCTTTGATAATATTCTGCAATGATAGTTTTTTCAGTATCGTCACATTTATTTAAGAAAGTAATCTCAAATGATCGAGTTAAATCTTTAAATATTTCATTATTCTCAGCCCAGCTTATAACGGTTCGTGGTGACATAAGGGAAGATATATCCCCATTGGCGAAACCTTGTCTAGAAAGGTTAGCCACAGATATCATGTTGGAGGCTTCTTCTCTACCTAATTTTGTATCCATAGAAGGTATTTTTGCTAGGACTACTCTTAATTCAAGCTCAGGATCAAGATAATTAAGAGTAGAAACTATGTGCCATCTATCCATCTGGCCTTGGTTAATTTGCTGTGTACCATGATAAAGGCCTGTTGTATCGCCTAGACCAACAGTATTTGCTGTAGAAAATAATCTGAAGCTAGGGTGTGGTTTTATAATTTTATTTTGATCCAGCAAAGTAAGCTTTCCTTCAACTTCCAATACCCTTTGAATTACAAACATAACATCTGGTCTGCCTGCATCATATTCATCAAAAACAAGGGCAGTAGGAGTTTGCAGTGCCCAAGGAAGGATGCCTTCTCTGAATTCCGTAATTTGCTTGCCCTCTTGTAAAACAATCGCATCTTTTCCAAGTAAGTCAATTCTGCTTATATGACTATCTAGATTAACTCTTACACAAGGCCAATTAAGTCTAGCAGCTACTTGCTCAATGTGCGTAGATTTTCCTGAACCGTGGTAACCCTGAATCATAACTCGCCTGTTGTGCGAAAATCCTGCCAAGATTGCTAGAGTGGTATCTTTATCAAATTGATAAGCACTATCAATTTCTGGAACATATTCATTTCCATTACTAAAACTAGGTACTTTTAGGTCTATATCAATATCAAAAGTCTGTCTAACATCTAATTTAATATCTGGAGTTTGGTCATTTATTTCTGTTATTTTATTGTTCATAAAATTTTTATATTTTTCTATCTTATTTTTAAGCGACCCATTATCCCTATTTAGTAAATTTCAGCAAGGATGAGCTCCTGGAGTACAATATCTATATGGAAAATCAAAAATTAAAAGATGTAGAGGGTGTTTGGCAATTAATAAGACAAGAAACAAAAAAAAGAATGGTAGCAGAACCTGTTTTAGCTAGTTTCTTTCATTCTACAATTTTAGAGCATAATTCTTTTTCCTCAGCTATTGCAGACCAATTATCAAATGATCTTTCTAACACCTCTGTTCAGCCAATGATGATTAGAAAAATAATCAGAGAAGCCTTCAATTCTAGTAAGGATATTTTAGAAGCAACGGTATCAGATTTAAATGCCGTTAAAGATAGAGACCCGTCTTGTAAATACTTTTCAGAGCCTCTCTTGTTTTTTAAAGGCTTTAAGGCGTTGCAATCTCATCGTGTCGCGAGTTGGTTGTGGAGTGAAGAAAGACATACCTTAGCTCATTTTATACAAAGTAGAGCTTCGGAAGTTTATGGCATAGACATTCATCCTGCAGCAGAGATTGGAAAAGGAGTAATGATCGATCATGGTTCAGGTGTAGTGATAGGGGAGACCGCCGTGGTTGAAGATAATGTCTCTATTTTCCAGGGAGTTACTTTGGGTGGTACGGGCAAAGAGACTGGGGATCGACATCCAAAAGTGAGGGAAGGAGCTCTGTTAAGTGCTTCTTCAACTATATTAGGCAACGTGGAAATAGGAAAGAATGCGAAAGTAGCTGCTGGAAGTGTAGTTCTTGCTGATGTTAGGGAGCACACTACAGTTGCAGGGATTCCAGCAAAAGAAGTTGGTGAAGCTAATACGGACATGCCTGCTTATGATGTGGACCACTCAATAAATAACTAATAAGATTATGAATTTTGAAACTATTCTCTATGAACTAGAAGAAAAAATATTAACTATAACTCTAAATAGACCGGACAGATTGAATGCCTTCACGGGTCAGATGATGGATGAATTAATTTTGGCATTTAAAGAAGCTGGACAGGATGATGAGGTACGAGTAATTATTGTAACTGGAGCCGGCAGGGGTTTCTGTGCGGGGGCAGATTTAGGAGCAGGTGGGGCCACATTCAACAGAGATGAAAATCCCAGGTCTCCTAAAACAGAAGATAAAGAAAATTTAGAATGGATTAGGGATGGAGGAGGTCGAACAACTTTAGCTATTTATGATTGTCCCAAGCCTATAATAGCTGCGATTAATGGACCTGCAGTAGGAGTTGGAGTAACCATGACTCTTCCAATGGATATACGTCTTGCGAGTGATAAGGCTAGGTTTGGGTTTGTCTTTGCTCGACGAGGGTTGGTGCCTGAAGCTGCCTCGAGTTGGTTCCTGCCTAGAATTGTTGGCATTAGTAAAGCACTAGAGTGGACCTATTCCGGTAAAGTGTTTTCTGCTGAAGAAGCTTGTGAAGGGGGATTGGTAAGATCTGTACATGAAGAGGAAGATCTATTGAGTGCAGCAAAGGAAATAGCCACAGAAATAATTGAGAACACTTCTGCGGTTTCTGTTTCAATGACACGTCATATGCTTTGGAAGATGCTCGGGGCTGACCATCCAATGGAAGCACACCAAGTTGATTCAAGAGCAATATATGAGCTTGGCAAGAGCAAGGATGTTGAAGAAGGTGTAAATTCTTTTCTTGAAAAGAGATCTCCAAATTTTCCTAGTAAAGTAAGTAAAGATATGCCGGAATTTTATCCGTGGTGGGAACCAAAAGAATTTAAATAATTATGAAAAAGAAAGCATTAGATAAGCTTATTAAGCTTATGGACTTGGAAAAGCTAGAAGTAAATTTATACCGAGGACAAAGTGAAAATATTGGAGGCCCTCGTATTTTTGGAGGACAAGTTATTGGTCAGGCATTAGCTGCTGCTGTAAGAACCGTTGAAGAGAAAAGATTGGTCCATTCATTGCATGCTTATTTTCTTAGGCCTGGTGATATGGAACACCCAATTATCTATGATGTTGAAAGAACAAGAGATGGTGGAAGTTTTACAACTCGCCGTGTTGTTGCTATCCAAAAAGGAGAAACTATCTTTGATATGGCTTTGTCATTCCAAAAGAAGGAGAAAGGACCTTCACATCAGATTGATATGATGGATATACCCGGTCCAGAAGAATGCACAAGTGAGTTGGAAGTTAGAACCAAAATGATTGATAAAGTTCCTGAAAAATTCAGAGACTTCTTTCTTAGGGAGAGACCTATAGAGATAAGAAATTTACCCGGAGATGGGATGTTTGAAGCTCCAAAGAAAAAACCTCCTTATCGACATGTTTGGATGAAGGCAGTATCGAAATTACCCGATAACGTTGTATTGCACCAAGCCATTCTTGCATATGCTTCTGATATGGGGCTTTTAAGTACTTCTTTAAATCCTCATAGACTTAGCTTTGCTCAAGGCAATGTACAAAGTGCGAGTTTAGATCACGCTATGTGGTTTCACAGGCCGTTTAGAGCAGATAAATGGATGCTCTACTCAACAGATAGTCCAAGTGCAAGCAATGCAAGGGGTTTTAATAGGGGAAGTGTTTATACGGAAGAAGGTGTTTTAATAGCCTCTGCTGTTCAGGAGGGCTTGATGAGGGTGATCAAATAATAGAGTTATTCTAAATTAGTCGAACCCATCAAAATCAAGTCTATCTCTCTGGCAGAAGCCCTGCCCTCGTTGATGGCCCATACCACCAAAGACTGACCTCTTCTACAGTCACCTGCTGCAAATACCTTAGGATTCGAAGTTTGGTGCACGTTATGTTCGGCTTTGTAGTTACTTCTTTCATCAAGATCAATAGAAAGAGATTTACTAATATAATGTTCAGGGCCCAAGAAACCCATGGCAATGAGTATAAGATCTGCTTCCCATTCTTTGTCTGTTCCTTTAACTTCTTCGAAATTAGTATCCACCTCAACAGTTTTTATACCTCGAAGAGTTCCATCTTCGTTTCTTAAGAATTCTTTGCCAGATATAGAATATACCCTTGGGTCTTTTCCAAATAATTCGGCGGACTCTTCATGACCATAATCTACTTTATGTACTCTTGGAAATATTGGCCAAGGATTGTTTTCTGCTCTCTCTTTTGGGGGTTCAGCCATAATCTCAAAATTGATTAGTGATTTACATTCGTGTCTGAGCGAAGTACCAATGCAGTCTGTACCGGTATCTCCTCCACCAATAACAATAACTTTTTTACCTTTAGCTGATATAAATTCACCATTTTTATGGTTTGAGTCTAGTAAGCTTTTTGTATTTGCTTTTAAGAAGTCCATTGCAAAGTGAACACCTTCTCCATCCCTATTAGGAATCAAGAGGTCTCTAGGTTTTGTTGCTCCTGTTGTTAACAAGACTATGTCGCTATTATTAGTCAATTCTTCTACAGCAACTGAATTATCAGAGTTTCCGCCAATATCAGCGTTAGTAAAAAATTGTATTCCTTCGGTTCTCATTTGTTCAGTTCTTTGGTCAAGAATAGATTTTTCTAATTTCATGTTTGGTATGCCGTACATCATTAATCCACCAATTCTGTCAGCTCTCTCATAGACATTCACACTATGACCTACACTGTTAAGTTGCTGTGCTGCAGTTAATCCTGCCGGACCTGAGCCTACAATAGCAATTGTTTTACCGGTTCTAGTAGAAGGGATGTTAGGTTTGAGCCATCCATTTTGAAATCCTTTATCTGCAATAGCAAATTCTAAGTTTTTTATAGCTACCGGACTTTCTGTAATACCTAGAACACAAGCACCTTCACAAACTGCAGGACAAACCCTTCCAGTTACCTCAGGAAAATTATTCGTCTTCATTAATAGATCAAATGCCTCTTCCCATCTATCTTGATAAACCAAGTCATTCCATTCAGGAATCAGGTTATAGACAGGACAGCCTTCCCCTGACTGACAAAAAGGAACGCCACAATCCATACATCTTGCAGCTTGCACTCCTAATTTTTTATCATCATGCTTCGTATAGATTTCTTTGAAGTCAAGAATGCGTTCGTTGGAAGGTCTATAGGGTTCAACCGCTCTAGAAAATTCTTTAAAACCAGTGGGTTTACCCATAATTAGAGGGCCTCTCTTTGAGTCTGTTTAGATTCTTCAATAACTCTTTTGTAATCAGTAGGCATTACTTTTATGAAGTTGTTGATTTGATTGCCCCAGTCGTCAAGTAGACTTTCTGCAACTTTCGATCCCGTATATTTAAAGTGCTTTTCTATTAATTCTTTTAAGTCAGTAAGGTCATTTTTATTTTTTAAATCTTCTAGTTCAAAAGTAGCTAGATTACATTTCCTTGCAAAATCTTTATTTGGATCATATACAAAAGCTTCTCCTCCGCTCATACCTGCTCCAAAGTTTCTTCCTGTAGGACCAAGAATTACTGCTCTTCCTCCAGTCATGTACTCGCAGCCATGATCTCCAATACCTTCTACTACAACAGTTGCGCCACTATTCCTTACACAGAATCTTTCAGCAGCAATACCTCTAAAATAAGCTTCACCACCAGTTGCTCCGTATAAAGCTACATTGCCAAGCAGAATATTATCTTCAGCTTTAAAGGAACTTTTTTTAGGTGGATATATGATAACTTTCCCTCCTGAAAGGCCTTTTCCAACATAATCGTTTGCGTCTCCTTCTAAGGTCATTGTAATACCTTTAACCAACCAAGCAGCAAAGCTTTGACCTGCAGTTCCATTAAGTTTGATGTTAATTGTGTCTTCTGGGAGTCCTTTATCTTCCCATACCTTCGCAACTTCATTTGAGAGCATTGTTCCAACAACTCTGTTGGTATTTACTATTCTTTCTTCGAAAGTGACTTTTGATCCTGTTTCAATGGCATCTCTACTTTTTCTAATAAGAATATTATCTAATGCCTTATCAAGACCGTGGTCTTGATATTGAGTATTGTAAACTTCTGTATTCTCAAAAATCTTTTCTGCTGGTTGAAGTATCTTTGAAAAATCTAATCCATTTCTTTTCCAATGATCTATGGCTTTATCAGCTTCAAGACAATCAACTCTTCCTATCATTTCTTCTACTGATCTAAATCCAAGATCAGCCATAATATGCCTAAGGTCTTTTGCTACCATAAAGAGGTAATTCACGACATTCTCTGGTTTACCATCAAATTTCTTTCTAAGATCTTTATCTTGGGTTGCTATGCCAACAGGACAGGTATTTAAATGACACTTTCTCATCATAATACAGCCCAGAGTTATAAGTGGGGCAGTTGCAAAACCAAATTCTTCGGCTCCTAGAAGAGCTGCGATGGCTACATCTCTGCCGGTTTTTAGCTGGCCATCAGTTTGTAGGACTACTCTTGATCTTAAATTATTCATAACTAGTGTTTGATGAGTTTCTGCAACTCCTAGTTCCCATGGAAGACCAGCATGCTTTATCGAGGTCCATGGTGACGCCCCGGTTCCGCCATCATGACCTGCAATAACTAAATGGTCTGTTTTTGCCTTTACAACTCCAGAAGCTATTGTTCCAACTCCTACTTCTGAAACAAGTTTTACACTAATTCTTGCTTCTCTATTAGCATTTTTTAAATCATGAATAAGCTGTGCTATATCTTCGATAGAGTAAATATCATGATGTGGAGGTGGGCTTATTAAACCTACTCCTGGTGTAGAATGTCGTATTTTAGCTATATAGTCATCAACCTTTTTCCCTGGTAATTCACCACCTTCACCAGGCTTTGCACCTTGTGCAATCTTAATTTGCAATTCATCTGCATTTGTTAGATACCACATCGTGACACCAAATCTTCCTGAAGCTACCTGCTTGATAGCAGATCTTTTCGAAATCCCATCATCTAGAGTTTTGAAGCGAATAGGATCTTCTCCCCCTTCTCCTGTGTTAGATTTACCTCCAAGTTCATTCATAGCGATGGCAAGAGCTTCATGGGATTCTGTAGATATAGATCCTAGACTCATGGCTCCAGTAGCAAATCTTTTAACTATTTTTGATTCTGACTCAACTTTGTTTATATCAATGGGATTATTTTTTGAGGAAAACTTTAGAAGACCTCTCAATGCGCTATCTCTCGTAGTGTGTTCGTTAGCATGTTTTGCAAAGTCCCAATAAGCACTTTCATCATTGTTTCTAGCAGCAATCTGTAGGCTAGAAATAGTTTTGGGGTCCCACATGTGAGAGTCTCCACCATTTCTCCAATGGTAGTCTCCAGGGTTTGGTAAAATAGATACTTTTCCACTATCTTTCTTTGGGTATCCTAGTTCGTGTCTCCTTTCTGCTTCTTTAGACAAGGATTCAAAATTAACTCCTTGAACTCTACTTGCTGTGCCTGGAAAAGCTCGGTTTATTATTTCATCTGATAGACCTACTGCTTCAAATATTTGCGCTCCTTTATATGACTGTAGTGTAGATATGCCTATCTTAGCCATAACCTTTAAGATTCCTTTTTTGACTCCTTTTTTATAAGCTTTAATTAGCTCTTCATAAGAAGTGATATCTTCCGATAGAAGCAACCCATCTTGCTTTGATTGCCAAAGTGCTTCAAAAGCAAGATAGGGATTTATAGCATCAGCCCCATACCCAAACAAGAGACAGTGATGATGGACCTCTCTTGCTTCTCCAGTTTCAATTACTAGGGCAGTTTTTGTTCTCTTTTCAATCTTTACCAAATGTTGATTAACGCTTGAGCAAGCTACTAATGAACTTATTGCAAGACGTTCTTTGCAGAGATTTTTATCTGATAAAATAATGAACGAAAAACCCTCATCAATTGCTAATTCGGATTTTTCGCAAACTTTATCAATAGTCTTTAACAAGCCTTTATAACCATCTTTTTTAAGATAAGTTATGTCTATAACTTTAGTTTTCCAGTCGTATTGATTTAAGTTTTTTATACTGTTTAATTCTATGTTAGACAGAATAGGATTTTTTAATCTTAGCCTGTGTGCATTTTCAGCTTTCGTTGATAATAAATTACCCTCAGGACCAATTAAGCACTCTAAAGACATAATTACTTCTTCTCTTATCGAATCTATTGCTGGATTTGTAACTTGTGCAAAGAGTTGTTTGAAGTAATCGAACATTAAGCGAGGTTTATCGGATAAGCAGGCTAGTGCTGCATCATTACCCATAGAGCCTAAAGGGTCTCTGAGTTCTGTCACAAGAGGCATCAACATGAATTGCATGGTTTCCGTTGTATACCCAAAAGCTTGCATCCTAGAAATAAGATCTTTCTCTATAAATTCTATGTTATCTTCAGATTTCTTTAGAGCTTTAAGGTCAATAATTTGTTCAGAGACCCACTTTCCATAGGGTTTTGATTTGCAGATATCTGATTTTATCTCTTCGTCAGGAATCATGCGTCCTTGCTCAAAATCAATTAGGAACATTTTTCCAGGCTGAAGTCTCCCTTTTATTAATACTTCATCAGGGTCTATGTCTAATACACCAACTTCTGAAGCCATTATTACCTTGTCATTTTTTGTAATATAGAACCTGCTAGGCCTTAAACCATTTCTATCAAGTACTGCTCCAACGCATTTTCCATCTGTGAAAACTATAGATGCAGGACCATCCCAAGGCTCCATCTGGGAGGAAGCATATTCGTAGAAATTTTTCTTCTCATCTGGCATGTTAATATCAGATTGCCAGGCTTCAGGTATCATCATCATGACTGATTCTTGGAGTGTTCTACCAGTAAGAATCAAGAATTCTAGGATATTATCAAAAGTTCCAGAATCAGTGCAGTCTTGTTCTGCAATAGGAAATAAATCTTTTAGTTTAGGTCCATAAGATTCACTTTGTGATAACCCTTGTCTAGCTTTCATGGAGTTAATATTGCCCTTTAAGGTGTTTATTTCTCCGTTATGGCACATATACCTATTTGGTTGTGCTCTATCCCACGACGGAAATGTGTTTGTGCTAAAGCGGGAATGAACCATAGCTAGGTGAGTTTGAAAATTATTATCTTCAAGGTCTGGGTAAAAGGGAAAGAGTTGCGTTGGAGTTAGCATGCCCTTGTAAACGATAATTGTTGAAGAAAGACTACATGCATATAAAAGCCCTGCCTCATTTAAATTATGATGACCCCTTAATTGATGGCTGAATTTCTTTCTTATTAAGAATAACTTTCTTTCAAATTCTTCTTGGTTTATTGAATCTTCTTTACCGATGAACAACTGTTCTATATGAGGTTGTGCTTTGAGGGAAGCAGGTCCTACATCAGCTTTTTTAGCATCAACAGGAACCTCTCTCCAACCAATAAAATTCTGATTTTCTTCATTAATTACTGACCTGATTAGGTCTTTACAAAATTTCCTTTGATCATCCGACTGAGGTAAAAATATATTTCCTACTGCATAAGAGCCTTCGGGTGGGAGGCAAAAATTTAGTCTTTTACCTTCTCTTTGGAAGAAACCATCTGGAATTGCCGTTAAGATCCCGGCACCATCTCCAGTATTTTCTTCAAACCCACATCCTCCCCTGTGATCCATATTAGAATTTACCTGGAAGGCGTTGTCCATTATTTCTCTAGAAGGAATGCCTTTGATATTTGCAACAAGACCAACGCCACATGAATCTTTCTCAAATTGAGGATCATAGAGACCTGTCTTCGGAGGAAGTCCAAATTTATAAGGTCTTTTAAAATCTTCTTTCATCTATTCACTTAAATTAAGAGGTCAAAAAATTCCACAACATAAAAATGCTGTGAAATATTTTCTAATTTGTGTCTTAGGTGCGCAGGTACAGGTATTTTACCCTCTGATTAGTATTCAGGAAAGTAAAAAAAAATTATAGGCAAGAGTCTATAATTTCTAATATTAGAGATTTCTCAATACCTTTAACACTCTTAGCTTGACCCAAATTCTCAAGAACTACTAGATTTAATACATTTCCTCTTTTTTTCTTATCTCCTAACATGCATTCATAGAGGTCTAAAGAATTTATAGTTTTCCTTATTTTGGTATCTATTTTAGCTCGATTAAGTAACTGCTTTACTCGTTCACAATCTTGCTGAGTAATATTTCCAATTCTTACAGACATTTCAAGGGCCATAATCATTCCTATAGCTACGGCTTCTCCGTGATTATAGTTTTTAAAATCTCCTATTAACTCAAGCGCATGACCAAAAGTATGACCAAAGTTAAGTAAAGCTCTAATATTCTTTTCTTTCTCATCCTCTCTAACAATTTCTGCTTTGATTTTTATAGATCTACTGACGGCTTCTTCAGTTACTTCGGAATTTAGTTCAATTATTTGTTCAATATTTTCTTCTAGCCATGAAAAATAACCGATATCACGGATAAGACCATGCTTTATCATCTCCGACAACCCGCAGCTTATTTCTCTTTTCGGAAGAGTGCTTAGGAATGCTAAATCAGCTAACACCCCGAGAGGTTGGTGAAAGGCTCCAATCATATTTTTCCCTTTTGGATGATTTATTGCTGTTTTTCCTCCCACCGATGCATCAACTTGGGACAACAAAGTGGTTGGTATTAGAAAAAAATCTACCCCTCTTTGGTAAGTTGCAGCTGCAAAACCAGAAATATCGCAGACAATACCTCCTCCTATACCAATGATTAAGCAGTCCCTGCTAAATTTATTTTCTATCAGAGTTGAATGTATTTTAGATAGTGTCTCTTGGGATTTATTTTGCTCATTAGCATTTATTTTTATAGATTCTAGTTTTAGAGTTTCTTCATTTATCAATTTTTTAAATTTGATAATCAGAGCTTCACTAATAGCAGAATCATGTATAAGAAGAACTTCTTTATGTGATACAAATTTTTCTAAATTGCTGTAGTTAATAATTTCACTTCCAATTTTGATATTGTATGACTTGGTAGTTAAGTCTAAATTTACAGTTTGCATGGTTTTATTTATATTTCTTTATTCTTTTAAGAATTTCATGAAGAATATCATTATGACTTCTCTCGCCTTCTTTTATAGTGATATTTGCAACTTCTCTATATAAGGGTTCTCTTTGTTCTTTTAAATTTCTTAAAATCGATTCTTTGTCTTCAGAATCTAGCAGAGGTCTTGATTTATCCAGCAGGGTTCTTTCTAATTGAGTTTGAACTGATGCTTCTAGATAAACTACCAGACCAGAATCTTTTAATAGTTTCCGATTGTCTTTTCTAATTACAACTCCACCACCAGTAGAAATAATACAATCTTGCTCCTGGCAGACTTTCTGGAGCATTTCATTTTCACGTTCTCTAAATTTTCTTTCACCTTCTATATCGAAAATCCATGATATTTCAGCACCTAATTGCTTTTCAATCTCTCGATCAATATCAATAAAGTTAATTTCTAAGCTTTTAGATAATTTCTTACCTATAGTTGTTTTGCCAGATGCCATTGGACCAATCAAAAAGATACGCATTAATATATTATAACGAAACCTGGATCAAATGAGATTTATGAAAATTAGCACAAATTTTTTGAACAACTATTTAATAAGACTTTTTCTTCTTTTTATGAGCTTATTTCTTATGGCTATTGTCAGTCTAAATTTGTATATGGATAGCAAGCTGCCTGATGAAAAAAAAATAAGAGGTATTGAACTGCAAATTCCTTTAAAGATCTTTACAGCAGATAAAAAATTAATTGGAGAGTTTGGAGAAAAGAGAAGAACGGCTTTGAAGTTTGAAGCCATTCCTAGTTATTATGTAAATGCAGTGTTAGCTGCAGAAGATGATGATTTTTTTAATCATTCAGGCGTTAGTTATTTGGGGTTGGTTAGATCTTTATATAGGTTGGCTATATCTGGCAGAGTTCAAGGAGGGGGCAGTACTATAACAATGCAGGTTGCTGGTAATTATCTTACTAGCAGAGATATAAATATTTTTAGAAAGATAAAGGACATATTTCTAGCTTATAGACTTGAAAAAACTTACTCCAAAGAAGAAATTTTTGAATTCTATGTGAATAGAATTTTTTTTGGTAACCGGGCTTATGGAATAGCAGCTGCCAGCGAAGTTTATTATGGAACATCTATTAAAGAATTAAATCTAGCCCAATGGGCCATGATCGCATCACTTCCTAAGGCGCCTTCTAGTATTAACCCTTTGGTCAATCCTAAAAGGGCGCTCGCAAGAAGAAACTGGGTTCTTGGGAGAATGTTAGAACTAGGTTCTATTTATCCAGAACAATATGATTTAGCTGTAAAAGCTCCATTAACAGCCATCTATCATGGTCTTGTTTCAGAGGTGACAGCTCCGTACTTAGCTGAATCAATAAGAAGGTCTATGATCCAAGAGTATGGTCTAGATGCTTACAAAGAAGGTTATGAAGTTTTTACAACTCTTAATTCTAAGAAGCAGAATACAGCAAATGAAGCAGTTAAGAGAGGTTTGGAGATTTATGACAAAAGGCATGGATTCAGAGATCCAGAAAATTATTTAGATTTATTCCCGGAAGATTTTTTCCTGCTTTCAAAAGATGAGAGACTAAATTTTATCGAATTAAATCAAGACGAAGAATTAGACCCCTTTGAAGAGGCCCTTAAAATGC
Source organism: Gammaproteobacteria bacterium (assembly GCA_015660645.1). GTDB lineage: Bacteria > Pseudomonadota > Gammaproteobacteria > Magnimaribacterales > Magnimaribacteraceae > CAJJAM01. Next base: position 19,014 of record DQKS01000101.1, on the reverse strand, counting down.
TTGATGGTTTAAATAATACTCAAACTAGATTTCCTGTGTTGGTAGTAGACATAGAAGAAGATCTTAAAGTAATGAGCTTTGATAAAACGGTATATATCTTGAAATGGTCTGAAGATTTAAATTGGACAAGGCCGTACATAAATGAAAATAGAAGAGGTTCAAGACCAAAAGCGTTCGCCGATCTTTTAGAAAATGCTGATTTGGTTTGGATTCAGAGAGGATTATCAAAAGATAGTCTTACTCTAACTCAAGTACCTGAAGTTCAAGCTGCTTTAGTATCTTTAGATCCACAAAGTGGAGCCATCGAAGCTTGGGTGGGAGGCTATGACTTCTTTTTAAGTCAATTTGATAGAGTAAGTCAATCTTCTCCTCTATTAGGTTCTAATTTTAAGCCTTTTCTTTATGCAGCAGCCTTTGCAGATAATTTTACAGCTTCATCTCTAATAAATGATGCTCCAATTGTATTTGAAGATATTGCATTAGAAGATAAATGGCGCCCAAAGAATGCAAGTGGAAAATTTTATGGTCCAACTCGATTAAGAGAAGGTTTGTTGCAAAGTAGAAACTTAGTCTCTATTAGACTGTTGAGAGAATTAGGGGTAGAGAAAGCTAGAACATATGCCGAGAAATTTGGGTTTGATAAAAGTAGATTACCTGCTGACTTATCTTTAGCATTAGGAACTGCTTCTTTGAGCCCCCTTAAGAATGCTACTGCTTTTGGTGTTTTTGCTAATGGTGGAAAGAACATAGATTCATATTTTATTAATAAAATAGTTGATAGGTCGGGCAAAATTATTTTCGAAAAAAAAGAGATACAAGAATCAATTCAAGTTATAGATGAAAGGGTAGCTTTTATTATAAAAGATATACTTCAAGAAGCTGGCAGAAGAGGAACTGCTAGTAAAATATCAGAACTTAGCAGAAATGATTTTTCCGGTAAAACAGGCACCACTAATGAAGCAGAAAGCACCTGGTTTACGGGCTTTAATGATTCATTAGTGACAACTGTTTGGGTAGGATTTGATAAGTCTCAGAGCCTTGGAAATAGAGAATATGGATCTTCTATTGCTTTACCTATATGGATGGATTTCATAGGAAATAATTTGGAAGACATACCTTTAAATAATTCTTCTCCTCCAGAAGGGATTGTAGTTGTAAAGATAGATAAGACTTCTGGAAAAAGATCCTCTGATAGTTCAAATAATTCTATGTTTGAATATTACTTGGAAGAAAATAGTCCTTAAGTTAACTAATTACTAAGCGCCGAAAGCAATAATTCAATCTGATCTGAAGCCCTAGAAGGGGCGGTTGTTTCAAACCCAGATCTTACAAATTGTTGTATTAATCCTTCCGCAGTTGCTAGAAGCAAGTTTGCGGAAGCCGCAGTTGATAGAGAAAGCTTTTTCTTTGTTTCTTGCTCGTACTTTTGTAAATTCTGTTTAATTTGTAATTCAATTTTGGAGAATAAGAGAATAATTCTTTCATCTAACATCGATTCTTCTACTGAGAAGGCCTCTCTGGTCAACAATCTAGCTAAGCCTGGGTTTTTCTCACTAAACGAAATTAACAACAGTAATATTTTTTTTACCTTGATCAAATAATCATCGCTAGATTTATTGATATTGCTTATAAGTTCAAACAAGCTTTGCTCACAAAAATCTACTAGACCCGCATAAATTTTTCTTTTACTTGGGAAGTGTCGGTATATTGCTGCTTCTGTAATACCACATTCTTGAGACAGCAGCGCTGTAGTTACTTTCACAGGCCCTTTTTTACTCAACATTTTAGCTAAACTTTGCATGATATCTAGTTGTCTAGGTTTAAGCTGGCTCATGATTTTTTAAGAGATTAATGTACCCACACCTTCTTTAGTTAATATTTCTAACATTACAGCATGAGGAACTCTGCCATCAATTATATGGGCTGAACTAACGCCACTTTTTGCAGCTTCTACTGCTGCTATTAGTTTAGGTACCATTCCATCTTTGACTATACCATTCTTTAAGATTTTATTTGCTTTAGCTGAACTAATTTTCGACAACAGCTTGCCTTTTTTATCAGTTATACCTTTAACATCTGTAAGAAGAATTAATTTTTCAGCTCTCAATGATTCAGCAACTTTACCTGCCACAGAATCCGCATTTATATTTAAATATTGGGATTTTCTATCAAGCCCTATTGGAGAAATGACCGGAATGATATCTTGTAAGATTAGATTTTTTATTTCCCTCGTATTTATCTTGTCGACTTGTCCTACAAGACCTAAATCTAATCCAGATTCATTGATTAACTTTGATGCCCTAACTATTTTAGAGTTTTTAAAGTTTAATCCTTTAGATTGCGCACCAGATTTTGAGATAAGACTAGATATTTCATTATTTACTTGAATGCCTAAAACTTTCTTTACCACAGCCATTGTTGCCTTATCTGTGATCCTATGTCCAGATTGAAAATCAGAGATGACACCGGCTTTTATTAGTTCTCTGGCAATTTGTGGACCGCCACCATGTACAATCACTGGCTTCATGCCAACTAACTTCATCAGTGCAATATCTCTAGCAAATCCATTTTTAAGAGATTCATCAGACATGGCAGCGCCACCGTATTTGACTACTATTATCTTTCCATAGAATCTTTGGATATAAGGCATCCCTTCGCTAAGCACTGAAGCAATATTTTCAGCTTGTTTTCTAGTAATACCCATCTTTAAAAATCCTCAAAATTGTATTTAATTTCTTCAAGAACTTGTTTAAATTTATGTTTAATATGATCCAAGGCTTCTTCTGAATTAGCCTCAAAACGCAAAACAAGAACAGGAGAGGTATTAGATGCTCTGAGTAATCCCCATCCATCAGGAAATTCTAATCTTACACCATCAATGTCGATTAAATTAGCTTCCGGAAAATTATAGGTTTTCTTAAAAGATTCTACGATTTTAAATTTCTCATCGTCCGAAGAATATAGGTTAATTTCTGGTGTTGAACAAAGGTGTGGAAGTTTATCAAATAGATAATTGCTTTCTTTCCTTTCAGAAATAATTTCAAGCAACCTCGCTGCGGCATAGATTCCATCATCAAAGCCAGGCCATCTATCATTAAAAAATATATGTCCGCTCATTTCTCCACCTAAGAGAGCTGACTCATTTCTTATGGCTTCTTTAATAAAAGTATGACCGGTTTTGCACATTATGGGAATGCCATTTTTTTGTGTGATTGATTCAGAAAGAAGGTTTGAACATTTAACGTCAAAGACAATTTTTGAGTTGGGAGAAGAATTTAATATATTTTCTGAGAAAATTATCATTTGCATGTCAGGGTAGATTATTTCTCCTGAAGGAGAAATTACACCTAGTCTATCGGCGTCACCATCAAAAGCGAGTCCAATATCTAAGTTGGATCCAACAACTAAATCTATTAAGTCTTTTAAATTCTCAGGCCGTGAAGGATCGGGGTGATGATTAGGAAAGTCTCCATCTAGCTCGCAATAAAGGTCATGAACTTTACATCCTAATTTTTCGAAAGTGTCCTTCGCATGTACACTTCCTGCACCATTACCGCAGTCTATAGCTATCTTCAAAGGACGTTTTAAAGATATATCATTGATAATGTTTTGTTGATATTCTTCTAAGATACTAATATCTCTAATAGATCCCAGACCCTTTTCAAACAGTTCTTTTTCAATTATCGTCTTTATAAGCTGTATCTCGTTACTCAGCAGAGATTTTTCATTAATAATTATTTTGAAACCGTTATATTCAGAAGGATTATGACTGCCAGTTATAATTACACCATTAGAGCAGTCCAATTTATGAGTTGCAAAATATAATACAGGACTAGGAACGATACCTATATTGATTACGTTACAACCAGACTGCATTATTCCTCTTGTAAGCCACTTAAACATGTCTGGACTAGAGTTTCGACCGTCTCTACCTACTAAAAACTCATTACCATCTGATTTTAGTGTCAGCGATCCAAGGGCTTTTCCTAATCCTACAACTACATCTTCATTAAGATCTTCGTAGGCAATACCCCTTATATCGTTGGCTCGGAAAATATTTTTATTTAGAGTCATGTTTATTGATTATTAAGAGGTTATTGTAATTATATAGATTTATGAAGGTTAATTAATCTAGGAATTAAGTTATTTATAGATAAAATAAGCTTTTTAATACTTAGAGGAATATTTTGGACCTATCAAAAAATCAAGGTTCTATTTGGCTAGATGGAAGAATGGTAGATTGGCGAGAGGCCAATGTGCATGTATTAACTCACACTCTTCATTATGGCGTGGGTGTTTTTGAGGGCGTAAGAGCATATAACACTCCAAAAGGTCCTTCCATATTTAGGCTTCAAGATCATACCGATAGACTCTTTAAGTCTGCTGGTATCGTCAATATGGAAATACCGTATGCCAAAGAAACTATAAACAATGCTCATATTGATGTTGTAAATTTAAATAATCTTGAAGAGTCTTATATTAGACCTATGTGTTTTTATGGCTCTGAAGGAATGGGATTGAGGGCAGATAATCTTAAAGTGCATACTATGGTTGCGGCTTGGGAATGGCCTTCTTATATGGAACCAGAAGCTAAAGAGAAGGGTATTAAAGTAAAGGTTTCTTCTTATAAGAGACAGGTTAGGAACCCTGTTTCTTCTGCAAAAGTTAATGGAAATTACGTAAATTCAATAGTTGCTCTCAATGAAGCCTTAGAGGCTGGTTTCGACGAAGCCTTAATGTTGGATGAAGAAGAAAATGTTGCAGAAGGCAGTGGAGAGAATTTTTTTATAGTCAAAAATGGAATTCTGAAGACGCCGGATTTAGAAGCCTCATTGGACGGCATAACAAGAAGAACAATTATTCAGCTTGCAAAAGATATGGGAATGGAGGTAGAAATTAAAAAAATTAAGCTTCATGATGTTTTAGAAAGTGACGAAGCTTTTTTTACGGGAACTGCAGCTGAAGTTGTACCCATAAACTCTGTAAACAATGAATCTCTAGGAAATGGTTCTAGAGGACCAATTACAGAAATTCTACAATCTACTTATTTTGACCAAGTCAGAGGACTCAGAGATGAGAACTCAAACTGGCATAGTTATGTAAGATAAGAGCGGTTAAGTTTTAAATGAAGATATTAATTGTTGCCCCATCCTGGGTAGGTGATTCTGTTATGGCACAGAGCCTATACAAAATAATTAAAGGTTCTAATTCTGAGAATAAAATAGACGTTTTAGCCCCTCAATGGTCTTTGGGTATTCTTAATAGGATGGATGAAGTTGAGAATTTAATTTGCTCACCATTTGGTCATGGGGAGGTAAGAATTAAAGATAGAATAAAATTTGGAAGGAGTTTGAGAGAGAAATCTTATACTCAAGCAATAATTCTAACTAATTCTTTAAAGTCATCCTTCATACCTTTTTTTTCAAATATTCCAAGAAGAACAGGGTGGTTAGGTGAGGTGCGATTTGGTTTTATCAATGATATTAGAAGAGTCAATAAAGATAGAAATAAGCTTATGATAGAGAAATTTGCATGTCTCTCAGGTGACGCATTGGATAAGCAGGATTATAAAATTCCCTTGCCGTCTTTAAGAGTTGATTCTTTAAATTTATTAAAATTATCAGAAAACTTTGGTTTTGATGAACACAATAAAACTTTAACTATTTGTCCGGGTGCTGAGTTCGGACCGTCCAAGCGTTGGCCTGCTAATTATTTTGCAGAAGTTATTAAAGATTATTTATCCAAGAATTGGCAAGTTTTCATTTTGGGGTCTAAAAATGACACAGTAATATCTAAAACAATTGAAGATCAGGTTCCTAAGAATGATAGAGAACTTTTATTTAATTTTACCGGGCTTACTAAGATTGAAGAAGCTATAGATTTATTATCAGTAAGTGACTTGGTATTGACAAATGATTCAGGCTTAATGCATATAGCAGCTGCAGTAGATGTAAAATTATTAGCATTATATGGGCCTACTTCACCAAAATTTACTCCCCCTCTCTCTAAGAAAGCAAAGATAATACAGAAAATAGAAGGTTTTGAAAAAACAAGAAAAGGAAGACTAGAAGAAGGCTATCATCCTAGTCTTTCAATGATTCATCCATCAGAAGTCTTAGAAAGTTTATTAGATTTAAGTAAAGAAATTTTTAACTAGATAAATCTTTCTTAAGAAAAGAAAACTCGTAAGTCCTTTGACTAATATTAAATAGCTCAAAACCCATCTTCTCTAACTTTCTAATTGCTTGAATAGTTTTATTTATAGGTATCCCTTTATACATATGATGAAATTCTATTAATATTTGGTTAATTGACACTCCATTTGAGAGAAGGGAGTCGATAACTTCGTATTCTGCTCCTTCTATATCCATTTTTAGAAGATCTATAAAATTATGATTCAGTTCAGAAGCTATAGTTTGTAGATTTTTTACTGGCGCCGTTATTAGGTCTTTATCATCTTCATCATATCTTTTTACTGGAGAAAAATGAGTGGAAGATGCTCTAGCAGGCGGAAAAAAATTCATGGTTCCATTTTCAGCTGCCAAACCCATAGGATAGAATTTAAAATTATCTGGCAAAGATTGATTCTTTACCCATTCAACTGATCTAGGAGTTGGATCAAAAGCATGAATTACTACATTAAATTCATTTATAAGAGCTAGATCAAAATCAATATTTGAACCTACTCCAACTGAATATACCACGCTATCACTTTTGATTTTGGATTCATCTATTACCCATCCGTGATCTCCCCCAAAGAGTTTAGAGTTTTTACAAAAAGATGGTATAACTCCAAGTCTAGTAAGCTTTCTTCTTCTAATTCTTTGTTTTGTTTTTGTAAAAATAGACATATTAGATTATTTTATCTCAGTTTAAGATTCCTATAAATCACTCTTAACTTGATTACGAGATAGAATATTAATAGTAAATATAAAAAATCTGTGAATACAACTATTTTCTTAGACAAAAACATAAATGATCTTTTTTCTAAAGGAGATGTTTATGAGATTGCCAGGAAGATAGAAGGAAGAGTTTTTAGGGAGACTGCAAATAGAATAACTAAAGAATTTAGTTATCAAGGGGTAAGTTATTTTATTAAATATCATGGAGGAATTGGGTGGACGGAAATATTTAAAAATCTATTAAAGTTTAGGTTGCCAACTATTGGCGCTAAGAGAGAGTGGAAAGCAATCAATAGATTAAATAGTTTAAATATCAAATGCCCTGAAGTAGCAGCAATTTGTTATCGAGGCCTTAACCCTGCGAATTCAGAATCCTTCCTTATAACTAGATCTTTAGAAAATACTATTTCCTTAGAGGAAGCATTAAAGCTAGAAAAATTTCAATTATTAAAAACCAGCGTCAAAAGAGAATTTATCAAAAGAATTGCTAAAATTTCAAAAAAAATGCATGACGGCGGAGTAAATCATAAGGATTACTACTTATGCCATTTCCTTGTGGATATTAACTTAGATGTAACAAAGGATATTTATCTAATAGACTTGCATAGAGCTCAACTCAGGTCAGTTGTTCCTAGAAGATGGTTAGAAAAAGATATAGGTGGTCTTTTTCATTCGGCATTGGGTTTTGGTTTAAGTGAAAGGGATCTTTATAGATTTTTATGTTCTTATTTTAATTTACCAATAAAGAAGGTTTTAGAAAAGCATTCTTTCTTTGTAAAAAAATCTGTAAAAAGAGCTTTTTCTATGTACATGACACCACTATTAAAAGAAATTAGTATTTCTTCGAAAAAAAAACAATTGCCTAATTCTAGTTATTTTAGGGAAGATACTGGGAGATCTAGATGGATTGCTAAGAAAGCATTTTTGACAAAAGAAATGAAAGAAGTTGTAACAAACCTCGGTTACTTTATGAACAGAGGGGATATTATAAAGAATGAACAGGGTCATCGAATAGTTAGTATTTATATTAACGATAAGAAATTTTTTATTAAAAAATATCAAATGAAGAGTTTGTTCCATATTGCAAGAAAGATTTTATCAAAGAGCAGAGCTTATAATTCCTGGATAGCTAGTCATTGGTTCAGAGCAGCAGGACTTAATACTTTTGAGATTGTTTGTGTGTATGAAGAATATAATATATTTACAACTTTGGATTCATACCTTATTTCGGTGTCTTTAGAAGGACTTAGATTAGATGAAGCCTCACAAAGTGATGATAATGCTTTGATGATAGTAGCTAAAATACATGCTTTTTTTAAAAGACTTCTTTGGATAGGTTTTAATCATGGTGATGCTAAAAGTTTAAATTTCTTTTTTTATAAGAATAAACTTTTAACTTTTGATCTAGATATTTCAAAGAAAAGAAATCTTTCTTTTTTAATCAAAAATAGCAGAGAAAGAGATATTAAAAGAATTTTAAGAAGTTTATTAAATTCAGATAAAATACATGATCTTCTTTCCAAGAGATTATTAAATAATTCTTAAAAAAAATTGAAGATAGCTCTACTCAGTTACAGGAGCCATCCCTTTTCGGGAGGGCAAGGGATTTATGTAAAGCATTTAAGTAACGCTTTACATAAACTTGGGCATGAAGTTTATATTCTTTCCGGTCCTCCTTATCCGCAGCTATCAAAAGGAATTGAACTTATTAAAATACCCAGTTTAGATTTATTCTCTGTTGAAAGTAGAGTTAAGGCGTTTAGGTTAAGGTTTCTTTTTTCTCCATTAGACCTAATAGAATGGCTTGGCATATTATCTGGAGGGTTCCCGGAGCCTTATGTGTTTGGTAAAAGATTAGAAGCTTACTTAAGAGGAACAGAAATTAAATTTGATGTTCTGCTTGATAATCAGTCCCTTTGTTATTCTCTATTAGATATACAAAAGAGTTTGCCTTTAGTAACTACAATTCATCATCCAATAACTAGAGACCATAAAATTGCATTAGAGAATGCTAGGAATTGGAAAGAGAGACTCTCAACAAATAGATGGCATGGCTTCCTTAAGATGCAGAAAAAGGTTGCACCCAGGTTGCGTCAGATTGTCTGTCCTTCAATGCAGTCTAAACATGATGTAATAGAAGAATTCTTGGTAAATCCAAATTCTATTGAGGTTGTTCTGAATGGGATAGATATTAAGACTTTCAAGAATAGAGTAGGAAAAAAAATTCATACAAATCGCATAGTAACTACTGCAAGTGCTGACATACCACTTAAAGGGTTAAAATATCTAATTAGTGCTTTACCAAAAATTATAAAAGAATTTCCTGATACTCACCTTCAAGTTATTGGCAGGCCTCCTAAGGGGGGTATAAGAAAACTAATTTCCAATTTAAATTTGAACGATAGAATTTTCTTTCATTCTGAACTCACCGAATTAGAGGTAGTAGAAATTTACTCTTCCGCCGAGATAGCAGTTATACCCTCTCTATACGAAGGATTTGGATTTGGTGCAGGAGAAGCTATGGCATGTGGGGTTCCTCTCATTTCTACCTCTTCGGGCGGCTTGAAAGAAGTCATAGGAGATGCAGCAATTATAGTTGAATCTGGATCTAGTGAAGAAATAGAAAGAGCTGTTATTGACCTCTTTTCAAATCCAGATAAACAAGAGCTATACTCGCGCCTAGGAAGAAAAAGAATGGAAGATAAATTTGCCTGGCAGGGATCAGCTAAACAATACTTAAAGATTTTTAGAGAAGCAATAAATAATTTCAAAACTAATTAATGCAAACTATTCGCTTTGATGACCTAGAATTAGAAGCTGGCAGTTCTGTTTTGGACATGGGGTGTGGTGAAGGAAGACATACAATTGGTTTGTTTGTTGATCAACGTATCAACGCTTTTGGTTTTGATCTTTCTATAAAAGATCTCAATATTGCAAGAGAAAGGTTGAAGGATTTTCCGATAGAAGAAGATAATAACTCTTCCTGTCTTTTTGGAGTTGCTAACATTGTAAGATTACCTTTTTTGGAGGGCACATATGATGCAGTAATTTGCTCGGAGGTTCTTGAACATGTTGATTCTCCAAAAGAATCTATTAAAGAATTAATAAGAGTCTTGAAACCGGGAGGTATTCTTGCTTTAAGTGTTCCAAGATTTTTCCCAGAATGGGTTTGCTGGAGACTGTCAAAAGGATATCAAGAGATGCCAGGAGGTCATGTAAGAATATTTAAGCACAATACTTTAAAAAAATTGGCTACGAGTGAAGGGATGTCCTATATGAGTTTTCACTGGGCCCATGGTTTACACTCGCCTTATTGGTGGCTTCAATGTTTATTTTGGACCAGCAGAGAAAATTCCTTTTTAATTAAGCAATACCACAAGTTTTTAGTTTGGGACTTAATGAAAAAACCACTCTTAACAAGAGTATTAGAGTTTATTTTGCAGCCTCTCATAGGTAAAAGCGTCGTTATGTATTTTAGAAAACCACTAAATGATTAAATCAGATAGCCTCAATTTTTATGAGGATTCTTTAAATTATATTCTGGAAGTTCAATCTCTAGACGGTTCTATTTGCTGGGAAACAAACGAAAAGTTGGATCCTTGGGATCATATAGAAGCCGGGATGGGTCTTATTATTGGAGGTAAAGAAAAAGAAGCAAAATTAGCATTTACTTGGTTAAAAGAAAATCAAGAAGAAGATGGATCTTGGTTTGCTGAATATAGAAATGGGAAACCCTCTTGCCAAAGAAAAGAGTCTAATTTTTCTGCCTATATTGCAACGGGTCTTTGGCACCATTATTTAATAACTAAGAATAAATGCTTTTTGGAAGAAATGTTTCCCACGTTAGATTTAGCAATGAATTTTGTTATTTCTTTGCAAACTAGTTTTGGAGATATTCAGTGGGCTAAAGAAAATAATAAAATTTTAGATGATTCTTTGATAACTGCCTGTAGTTCAATTTATAAGAGTTTAGACTGCGCAATTTCTATTTATAAAGTATTAGAATATGACCCCAAACATCTCGTAAAAGGAAAGCAATTACTTAAGATTTGCTTACTAGATAATCCTCAGCGATTCGATAGAAGCTGGAAGAGTAAAAGTAGATATAGTATGGATTGGTATTATCCAGTTATGTGCGGGATAGTTATAAATGAAGACGCTAATAAAAGAATAGCAAGCAGATGGGATGAATTTATCGTAGATGGAATAGGATGTAAGTGTGTTCAAGAAGAACCTTGGGTGACTATTGCAGAGAGCTCAGAACTTGTTGTGGCCTTGGTATCAATAGGAGAAATTAAGAAAGCAAAGGAAGTCTTTAGTTGGCTTCATCAATTTAAAGATAAAAAAGATAATTTATATTGGACAGGCTATGTTTATACTGACGATAAGTATTGGCCGGTGGAAAAGCCAACCTGGACTGCTGGTGCAGTTCTTCTTGCAGCCGATAGCCTTTTTGAGTTTACTAAAGGCAGTAAGTTGTTTTTAGAGGAGTGGGGAGATCGAGATTATGAAAGAACTGAATAGTCCTAACAATATTCATCATTTAGCATTTTTATGCAGAGATGCTGAACAAACAAGATGGTTTTATGAAGATGTAATGGGGTTTAAGCTCGTGGCTGCGTTAGATTTTGAATCTTCGCCAGGTAGGGGAGAACCTTTAGAGTATATGCATCTATTCTTTGAAATGGGGAACGGAGATCATATTGCTTTTTTTGATATTCCTGACGAACTTAATGAATCAGATTTTTCTTTAACTAGTGGTTTTAAAAAGCATGTTGCATTTGAAATATCTACTTATAAAGAAATGATGGAATGGAAAGAGCATCTAGATGAGTATATAGGCAATGTTTCTGATCCTATAAATCATGAATTTGTTCACTCAATCTATTTTTATGATCCTAATGGAATTAACTTAGAAATAACTTGTCGCGACAAGGAATATGATCAGATTATGGGCGAGGATACCAAGAATGCCCATAGCAATTTAAAGCAGTGGACAGAAAAAACACGCTTAAAGAAAGAAGAACGAACTAATAAGAAGTTTCTAGATGAACGGAAAGTTCTAACAAAAGACCTTATTGAACGGTTAAAGGCATCGAATATTATTAAAGGATGATTGGTAATTATCAACGCCTACCGCTGGCTATTGTTTATCAAGAAAAAGCAGCATTCAAAGATACTTATGCTGGTGCAGAAAATTCAATCTTTCTTGAAGCAAATTATCTAAAACCAGAAAAGCCAATAACTGATACAGCGCTTGTTTTTATGCACCCAGCTGGTGCTGGTGGTGCATACTTACCCATGCCTACAGCTTTAGCAAAGTCAGGTATTCCTGTTATATTTTGCAATAGCAGATACAGAGGAGTGGACAGCGGTCTTATTATGGAAAAAGTAGTTCTTGATTTGGCTGCTTGTATAAAAGAGGTAAAAGATAAATTAGGATACAAAAAAGTAGTTCTAGCTGGCTGGAGTGGAGGAGGCTCTCTTTCTCTTTTTTATCAATCACAAGCCGAAAACCCTTCATTAGATTCTACACCAGCCGGCGATCCTCCAAATCTTAGAGAAGCAAATTTACCAAAGGCAGATGGTTTAATGCTTCTAGCAGCACATTGCAGCCGTGCGACCACTCTTACTGAATGGCTGGATCCATCTATAACAGATGAATCCCAACCAAATAAAAGAGATAAAGAATTTAACTTATATGATCCTCTAAATCCCAATCAACCACCTTACTCAAAAGAATACATGATTGAATATCGCAAGAGGCAAATCGAAAGAAATAAAAAAATAACATCATGGGCTTTGGCTAAGCTAGATTCTTTTAAAGGAGATCCGACAAAAGAATATGGGTTCGTTGTCCACGGTACCATGGCAGACCCACGCTGGCTTGATCCTGAGTTAGAACCTAATGATAGAAAAGCTGGGTGGTGTTATTTAGGCGATCCTAAGGTAGTCAATGACAGTCCAATTGGTCTTTCAAGGTTTTCAAGCATTAGAAGCTGGTTGTCTCAGTTTTCATACGAGCTAAGTGAGGCAGATGGCGAGAAATGTGGAAGAAACACTAGCATTCCTACTCTTGTAATTGGGAATTCTGCTGATGATGCTTGCCCGCCTAGTCATAATCAGAGGTTATATAACTCCATTATTCATGAAAGAAAAAAACTACACATTGTAAAGGGTGCAAATCATTATTATTTTGGTCAGAAAGATGAACTCTCAGAGGCTGTAAGAGTATCTCTAGAGTGGTTAAAAGAAGAAGGCCTTATTTGATGAATTATTCTAACTTTTCTAAAAATGCTAGAGATTTAATCATCGGCCATTCTTTATAGTATCCACTTTCTTTAGCGAGAGTATATATCTCAAACGGAGGCCTTCCTCCGTCTTCAGGGTTAGGAAAAACATCATGAATTGCCAATAAACCACCTGGAATTAGATGCTTATGCCATAAAAAATAGTCTGCCATAGCTGCTTCTAGACTATGCCCTCCATCTACAAAGACCATTGCTAAGTCTTGTTGCCAATTTATTGAAGCTTCTTCTGACGAAGATATGATCGGAGAAACGGTGTCTTTTAATTTAGCTCTTTTAATAGTTTCTAGAAAGTAAGGAAGGGTATTTATTCCTTTTCCTGAATCATTAATTAGATCTGGATCGAAGTATTCTTCTCCTGGTTGTTGCTCTTCAGATCCTTGATGATGATCAATAGAAAATAATGTTTGGTTGTTTTCTTTTGCTGCAGATCCAATGTAAAGAGCAGACTTGCCGCAATAACTTCCAATTTCTAAACAAGGCCCGCGTTTTGTATAAATAAGAGCTTTATTAAAAAGGGCCATGCCTTCTTCGTGATCAAGAAAACCTTTTATTGAATTAGGGTCTATCGGTAATTTCATAATTAGAGGAGAAATGCTATCAAAAATATGAGAGCATGCGTGCATAATCTATGAAATTCTTATTACAGCCATTGACCATGTCTACTCATTCATGAGTAAATAATTATTAGGAAGAAGAAATGAATTTAGATTTATTAAAAAAAGCCAATGTTTTAGTAATAGGAGACATCATTCTAGATAAATATATTCATGGTAATGTTGATAGAGTTTCTCCTGAAGCCCCTGTTCCTATTTTAAGACCAGAATTTGAAGAAAGGAGGTTAGGTGGAGCTGCTAATGTTGCATCAAATATTTCAGCCTTGGGATCAAAAGTATGGTTGCAAGGTGTAGTAGGGAAAGATGAAGCAGCCAAGGAAATAAGAAGTCTTATAAAAGAAAGAAATATAAAAGGCTTTTTTATAACTTCTAAATTTCCAACAATTTCTAAACTTAGGATTTTAGCCTCGCGGCAGCAACTTCTAAGAGTTGATTCGGAAGAGAAATTTTCTGAAGAAGATTGGACTAATACTAGAAATCTTTTTAGTAAATTAATCTCAACTACGAAGGCCTCAGTTCTTATTCTTTCAGACTATGAGAAAGGCACTTTAAGAGATATTCCTCTTCTAATTAAGCAAGCCAATAAAAAAAACCTTTATACCCTTGTTGACCCTAAAGGGAATAATTTTTCCAAGTATAAAGGCGCCAATATTATTACCCCAAATTATTTAGAGTTTTCTAATGCTGTAGGAGGAGTTAGTGATGAATCGGACTTAACTTTAAAAGCGAAGAACCTCATCAAAGATTTAAAATTAGACGCTCTTTTGATTACCAGGGGAGCAGAAGGGATGACTTTAATTGAAAAGCAAGAAGGAAAAATAAAAAGGTCTGATTTTTCTACACAAGCACAAGAAGTATTTGATGTATCGGGAGCTGGAGATACTGTGATAGCTAGCCTAGCAGCTTCAATAGCTTGCGGTTTTAATCTTAATGATTCTGTAAAGATATCAAATATTGCGGCTGGTGTAGTTGTTGGTAAATCAGGTACTGCTACACCCAGAATAAGTGAACTGGAGCATTTTTTTAAAGCAGACTCTATTTTTTCGACTAAGACACAGCTGAAACGGTTATGTAAAGAGGCTCGTGAAGACTCTTTGAAAGTAGTTTTTACCAACGGTTGTTTTGATGTTCTCCACGCAGGGCATGTATCTTATTTAGAGGCTGCTAAGGAATTAGGTGATAAATTAATTGTTGGAATTAATAATGATAGTTCAGTTAGAAAACTTAAAGGCAAAGACAGGCCAATAAATCCTTTAGAAGAGAGGATGACGTTGATCCAAGCTTTAAAATGTGTAGACCATGTCGTCTCTTTTTCTGAAGAAACTCCTTTGAAACTTATAGAATTTTTAAAGCCCAACATACTTGTAAAGGGGGCTGATTATTCTACTGAAGAAATAGTTGGAGCAAGCTCTGTTATTCGAGACGGGGGTGAAGTTAAAACTATACCTCTGATAAAGGGATTATCTTCCAGTGATAAAATAAAAAAAATTAAACAAAGTTGACTCTAATTTCTTTTGTTTCTAATTTTTTCTCTTCTACGATCTCGTTTCTTCCATTTAGAGTAAAAAGATTTTTCACCTGAAGGTCTTGTTTTAAATCGTCTATGCATCCAAAGAAATTGTTCAGGAGCTTTAGAGATAATCTTTTCGTAATATTGATTCATTTGAAGAAGGAATTTATATTCATTGTCGCAAGGTGGTAATTCGAATGCTTCTAAGACGTACCCATTCTTTTTTCTCCGTATGTCGACTAAAGCAACTTTTATTCCACTTTTAGAAAGGTGTGCTGGCAAAGAAACAGTAGCAGCTTTAATTTTATAAAAAGGAATAAATTCTGATACTTCTTTTCCGTAATCTTGATCACTAGCGTAGATTAATTTAACATCATCCCTTACCGAATTGATTGCTATTCTGCCTTCATGGTTGGTAAAGACAGGTTGCGCGTATTTATTTCTAGATCGAATCATAAGATAATTAAAGACTTGATTAGTCTGTTCTTTAAACATCCCTCCAAAATTAAGATCAAGACAAAGAAGCCTTGCATCTAGTTCAATATGAGTGGAATGACGGGCCAATACAAGCATGCCTTTACCTTCTCTTTCTGCCTTCTCAAAAAGTTCTTTATTTTTGAAAGTAATATTTAGATTCCTTATCTTGCGGTCTGAAGACCACCAAGCAAGAGCTATTTCAAAAGTTCCTATTCCTATATTTTTGAAATTATTTAGAACTAGATCGCGGATTTCTTCATTAGATTTTTCTGGGAAACAAAGTTTAAGATTAGTTTCTGCTATCTTTCTCCTGTTGGGGCTAACTAAATGTAGAAATACACCAAGGAGTTTTCCAATATTTAATTGTAAATTAAGCGGAAGAAAAGAAAGCATAAAAAGGATGCCAAAACTCAACCACGTAAAGAGATATTTGGGATGAAGTAAAGTTATTTTAAAAGAGGGATTTACGGAATATTTCTGTCCTTTATCAATACTCATTTTTTGACCAGTCCTCCAAAACATCCAGATACTTCTTAATGCCTGTTTCTACGTCCATGAAATTTTCTTTGTAACCAGCTTCTCTTAAGTTCGAAAGGTCAGCTTCAGTAAAACTTTGGTAAGAACCAATAAGTTTTTCAGGAAACGAAATGTATTGAATTGACCCTTTTTTATTCCAATCTATTACCGCGTTTGCAACCTCGTTAAACGTTTGGCTCTTTCCGGTACCAACATTGAATATTCCAGAAATATTTTGATTGTTAAGAAACCAAATATTAACTTTTATAACATCATCCACATGAATAAAGTCTCTTCTCTGTTCACCATCCTCAAATCCATCCGATCCCTTGAAAAGCTTTATATTATCTCCTTTTTTAAGTTGTTGGTGTAAATGATAGGCAACACTCGCCATATGTCCCTTATGAGATTCATGGGGACCATATACATTGAAATAGCGCATTCCAACAATCTGAGAGCTACCTTTTTTTAAACGATTTCTTACCAGTTGATCAAACAAGTATTTTGAGTAGGCATAGAGATTAACGGGATTTTCATTTTCTTTTTCCTCTGAAAACACTGTTCCTGCTCCATAAATAGAAGCGGATGAAGCATAGAAAAAGGGAATATTGCCTTGTTCAGCAAAATCTAGTAAAACTTTTGAATAGCTGAAATTGTTTTTTAACATGTAATCAACATCCCATTCCAGGGTATCGGAACATGCACCTTGATGAAAAATAGAGGTAACTTTTTTTGCCTTGAATTCACCCTTCAAGATCATATCAAGAAATTCTTCTATGCCAATGCGCTGTGAGACAGACAAATCCATTATATTTTTTTTCAGCTCTTTATTGGAATGATCATCAACTGCCAAGATGTCATTTTTTCCAATCTTATTTAATTGGGAGATGAGGTTTGAACCTATAAAACCATTACTGCCGGTAACAATAATCATAAAATTCTAATAATAATTTGGTCGTTTCTTGTGATTTCCATATGTTAGCATAGGCAGATGCCAAGATTTACTTATACAGTCTTGTTTTATATTTTAAGTCCTATCTATTTTTTTCGACTATTTATAAGAGGATTTTCAAATAGTTCATATTTATTAAGGTGGAATGAGAGGTTGGGTCTAAGTCATTTATCTCCTACACAAGGCAAGGACCTTATATGGATCCATGCTGTCTCTGTTGGTGAGGTGAATGCATCTATACCACTTCTAAGAAAATTAATGGAAAGTCATCCTCTTGCTGAGTTCTTGGTTACAACCTCCACTCCGACAGGATCTGATGTACTTCTTGAAAGAATAGGAAGCAGAATAAAACATCAATATCTTCCTTTAGATTTACCTTCTTGCATTGGTAGATTTCTAAATAATTGGAACCCAAAGATTCTGATTATTTTAGAGACAGAGATATGGCCAAACCTTATAAATTGTTGTAAAGAAAGAGGTATAAGCACGGTGTTGGTTAATGCCCGTTTGTCTAAAAAGTCTAGAGATAAGTATTTACCTTTTGTTTCTTTGATTTCACCCACTATCTCAAGTATAGATTTAATTTTGGCACAATTTGAATCTGATAAACAAAGGTTTATAAGTCTTTCTGATGATATAAACATTGCTCTTTGTGGCAATTTAAAGTTTGATCAGAATATAGCTGAGGAAATGAATAGTATTGTAGAATCTATAAGATCTGAATGGTCAATAGAAGGAAAACAAAGACCAACTCTGATAGCAGCAAGCACCCACGACACCGAAGAAACAGCAATTATTGCAGCTTTTAAAATTATTTTGTCTTCATTTCCAACGGCTCTTCTTATATTAGTGCCTAGACATCTTGAGAGATTTAAAAAGGTTCATTCAATTTTAAGAGGTAGCGGATTAACATTTGCTCAACGTTCTAAAAAAGAAGATATAACTCCAAAAATTAACATTCTCTTTGGTGATACCATGGGAGAGCTAAATTTTCTTTACTCTATTTCTGATGCAGCTTTTGTTGGTGGAAGTCTAATTGATCACGGTGGGCAGAATCTTTTAGAGCCAGCCTCGCTTGGATTACCATTAATATCAGGTCCAAGCTTGAGAAACTTTCAAGAGATAGCTAATCAGCTCCAATCAGTAAAAGCTTTAAATATAGTAAATCAAAGTTCTGAAATCGCTTCAATTTTTATCAAGTACATTGAGAATGAGAAAGAAAGAGTTTCTGCAAGTAGATCTGCAAAAGAAATTTTTCTTAAGAATAGGGGGGCTCTCCAAACAATAGAAGAAAAACTTCAACCTTTCCTTAAGAACATTTCATGATAATTTATATACTCTCTCAGGAGCATTAATTTCTAGATCAGTACTCAGTTGATGTATTAATATTAATTTATAAATTTCGTAGCTCTTTATTAGAGCAGACACATTTAATAGGCACTAATTTAGTGCTTTTTTTGATATCTAAAATACTAAAATTCCCTTTAAAGTACTATCTATTATAGATTCCTTCTATTTGGCATAGAAGTTGCATATTTATTATTAATAACTAATCTTTTATTCAAATTAATAGTGCTTATAAGCTATTTATTAAAAGTTAAATATTATGAATACAATTAATTAATCAGGAGTTTTTATGAAACTAATAACAGCAATAATTAAACCCTATAAATTAGATGAAGTCAGAGAGGCCTTATCTGAAGTTGGCGTAACAGGTTTAACCATTACGGAT
>DQKS01000025.1 GCA_015660645.1 Gammaproteobacteria bacterium | reverse complement strand
TGTCTCTATGCGATGCATGTATTAGGAAACGAATGGAATAGAGCTCATAAAAAATCAGCAAGAGTGGTTGGAGATGTTATAGGAAAATATCATCCGCATGGGGACACTGCTGCCTATGAAACCATAGTTAGAATGGCACAATGGTGGAGTTTGAGATATCCCCTTGTGGATGGCCAGGGTAATTTCGGTTCGATGGATGGAGATGGTGCTGCTGCACAAAGATACACAGAAGTTCGGATGGCGAAGATTACTCAAGAGTTGCTCGCAGATCTGGAGAAAGATACTGTAGATTTTGTAGAAAATTACGACGGCACTGAAACCATGCCGGAAGTCTTTCCTTCTAGAATTCCTAATTTATTAATTAACGGCTCTTCAGGAATAGCTGTGGGCATGGCAACTAATATGCCTCCTCATAATCTTAATGAGACTTTACTTGCTTGCTTGGCATATATAGATAATCCAGAAATTTCAGTTTCTGATTTAGCCGAAGTTATGCCGGGACCAGATTTTCCGACGGGAGGGATCATAAATGGTAAAGCTGGAATTATCAGTGCTTATGAAACTGGAAGAGGTAGAGTAAAAATTAGAGCTAAAACTCATTTTGAAGACGAAGATATAGATAAAGCCAAGATAATCATTACAGAGATGCCTTATCAGGTTAACAAAGCCCGTTTGATAGAAAAAATAGCCGATCTTACTCGTGATAAGAAAATAGAAGGAGTTCGAGATATCAGAGATGAATCAGATAAAGATGGAATTAGAGTAGTAGTCGAACTTAAATCAGGCCATATTCCAGACGTATTATTGAATAACTTGTTTTCCCAAACACAAATGCAAACGGTATTTGGTATAAACAATGTTGCTCTCGTAGAGGGGGAGCCTAAGACTATAAATTTAAAAACAATGCTTTCGGTTTTCTTTAATCACAGAAAAGAAGTTGTGTCGAGGAGAACCTTCTTCGAATTAAGGAAAGCAAAGGAAAGAGGTCATATCCTTGAAGGATTGACAATTGCTCTATCCAATATAGATGCGATGATTGAAATGATTAAAAAGTCAAAGGATGGTTCAGAGGCAAAAGCAAAGTTACTTGGTAAGAAATGGAAGCCGGGTAATATTACCGCCATGCTTAAAAAAGCAGGACCTGACGCTTGTAGACCGGAAGGAGCAGATGACTCTATCGGTTTAAAAGGAAAAACTTATCAGCTTTCTGAAGTTCAAGCTCAAGCTATTCTTGATATGAGACTTCAACGTTTAACTGGGTTAGAACAAGACAGATTAATCCAAGAATACGAAGAGATCATAGATCACATTGCTTATTTATTAGGAATTCTCACTGATTCTGAGAAGCTTGTTGAAGTAGTAAAAGATGAATTGAAAGAAATCCAAGAAAAATATACCGATGATAGAAGAACTGAGATTCAAGAGTCCATGGCTGACCTGAGTGTAGAGGATTTAATTGCTCCGGAAGATAGAGTAGTGACAATTTCTCATGAAGGTTATGCAAAAACACAACCATTGGAAGAATATAGAGCACAAAGAAGAGGTGGAACTGGTAAAACTGCAGCATCTGTGAAAGATGAAGACTTTGTAGAGCAAATGTTAGTGGCTAACACTCATACTACCCTCTTATGCTTTTCGAATTTAGGGCAAGTCTATTGGCTAAAGGTTTATCAAATACCATCAGCGGGTAGGGCTGCCAAAGGAAGACCTTTAGTTAATCTTATTCAGCTTAGTGAGGGAGAACGAATTACTAGTATGGTTGCCATTGAAGATTATGATGATAAGAAATTTATTCTAATGGCTACTCAGAAGGGTACGGTCAAAAAAACTTCCCTGACAGAGTTCTCTAATCAAAGAAAAGGAGGAAAGAGGGCCATAACATTGTCGGAAGGTGACCAATTGGTTGGAACCACAGTTACTGACGGCACAAAGTTTGTAATGTTAGTCTCTAATGCTGGAAAAGCTGCTCATTTCTCCGAAACGGAAGTTAGGTCGATGGGAAGATCGGCGCAAGGTGTAAGAGGAATTAAACTTGAAGAAAAGCAATCAGTAATCTCTCTTATTATTCCCGATGAAGAAGCGTCCATTTTTACTGTTAGTGAAAATGGATTTGGAAAGCGTTCAAATTCTAAAGACTTTAGAAAAACTAGACGAGGAGCGAAGGGTGTAATTGCTATGCAAACTTCCGATCGCAATGGTCTTTTAATAGGAGCAGCTCAAGTGACTAATGACGACGAAGTCATGTTAATAACTGACAAAGGTATGCTTGTAAGAACTAGAGTTTCAGAAGTTAATATAATTGGGAGAAATACTCAAGGTGTGACTGTTATTAGATTAAAAGATAAAGAAAAGCTGATAAGTATTGCGCCAATTAGTGAAGAATTCGTAGGAGACTCATAAGAATAAAGCTATGGGAAGAAAATTTAATTTTGGGGCCGGTCCTGCGACCATGCCATTAGCTGTTCTGCAAGAAGTTAAAGACGAACTATTTGACTGGAAGGGGCTTGGTCTTTCTGTCATGGAAATAAGTCATAGAAGTGACGAATTCCAGGAAATGGCAAAAGAAGCAGAATCCGATTTTAGAGACCTACTTAGTATACCTGATTCGTATGGGGTTCTATTTATGCATGGTGGAGCAACACTTCACAATGCAATGGTTCCTCTGAACCTGGCAAGTGCAGAGGGGACTGCTGACTACGTGCACTCTGGACATTGGGCAGCAAGGTCGATAAAAGAAGCTAAGCGTTATACCAATGTGAATATTGCTGCTTCTTCAGAAGAAGAGGAATTTACTTTTTTCCCTCAACAAGACAATTGGGATTTTTCTGATAATTCTAAGTATGTACATATAACCCCAAATGAAACTATTGGTGGTTTATGCTTGAAGGAATTGAAACCTTCTACAATTCCGGTTGTTGCAGATTACTCTTCAGGCATTCTATCTGAGCCAATAAATATCAATAATTTCTCTTTGATTTATGGTGGTGCGCAAAAAAATATAGGCCCTGCAGGATTAGGTTTTACAATAATCAAAAAAGACCTTTTAGATCAAGCTCAGGACATTACCCCAACAATGTTGAACTATTCAACAATGTTAGAAGGCGAGTCTATGTATAACACCCCTCCAACATTTGCTTGGTACTTTGCCGGTAAAGTATTTAAATGGCTTAAGTCTGTCGGAGGCGTTAAAGCAATGGGTGAGATAAACAATAAAAAAGCAAAGAAACTTTATTCTTTTATTGATGAATCTAATTTTTATTCAAACAATATTCAAGAATCATGCAGATCGATAATGAATATTCCATTTTTATTGGGTGACGACGGTTTAAATAAGAAATTTTTAGAAGAATCTGAACAGGCAGGCTTATTAGCCCTTAAAGGACATAGGTCGGTAGGAGGAATGAGGGCCAGTATTTATAATGCAATGCCAGAGGAAGGCGTAGATGCTTTAATAGAATTTATGGCTAATTTTTCTAACAAAGAAGCTTAGTGTTTTTATGGGAGTTGACAAAAATTTAGAATCTATAAGAGATGAAATAGATTCTATCGATAAAAAAATCCTTTCATTAATTAATGAAAGGGCTGAATTAGCTATACAGGCAGGAAAGGCTAAAGGCGATTCTTTTAAATATAAGCCCGATAGAGAATCTTCTATTTACGCAAAATTAAAAGAAATAAATACAGGACCTTTAACTACTGAACAGGTTGTTAATATCTACAGAGAGATAATATCTAGTTGTAGATCTACAGAGGCTGAATTTAAAGTTTCTTATCTAGGCCCGGAAGGTACATATTCAGAATCTGCTCTTTTAAAACAATTTGGAGCATCTATTCAAAAAAACCCGGAAGATACCATAGAGTCCGTGTTTGAGAGCGTTAGTAAAAATAAGGGTGATTTTGGTATTGTTCCAATAGAAAACTCTACCGAGGGAGCTATCAATGTTACGTTGGATTGTTTGGCCGATTATGATTTAACAATTTGTGGTGAGGTTGAGTTAAGGGTTCAACATAACCTTTTAGGTCATAATAAACCGCTTCCGAAAGAAGGATTTGAGATACATGCCCACGAGCAAACATTAGCTCAATGCAAACAATGGTTAGATTCTTATTGTCCAGGAATAAAGAGAGTCGCAGTTTCTAGTAATGCAAAAGCTGCATCAAATGTACCGGAATCTAACAGTGTGCTTGCAATAGCAGGTGAACTTGCAGCTGAAAAATATGGTCTAGATATACTCGAAAAGGGCATAGAAGACTTCTCAAGCAATACAACAAGATTCGTATCCATAGGAAATATCAATACTGACCCTACCGGTGCTGACAAGACATCGTTGTTGGTTACTACTAAGAATGAACCAGGAGCCCTCTACAAAGTACTTAAGCCAATTAATGAATTAAGTTTAAATCTAACTCACATTGCTTATCGCCCTTCTAAGATTGAGAAGTGGCATTACTCTTTTTACATAGATGTTGAAGGGCATCAATCGGAATCCAAGTTACTTCAACTTTTAGGTGATTTAAAAAAATTGGATGCTGAGGTAAGAGTGTTAGGGTCATTCCCTTTGGCTATCAATTAATTAAAGATGAATTTAGAGAAATTAATAAATCCTGGGATTCTTAACTTAAAACCTTATCAGCCTGGGAAACCTGTTGAAGATTTAGAAAGAG
>DQKS01000098.1 GCA_015660645.1 Gammaproteobacteria bacterium | reverse complement strand
TGCTAAAGAAGCAAAGCAGAATTTTAAGATTTTTTGGGACAATGCCTATGCGGTTCATGATTTTGAATTGTCTAGCAAGCTAGAGGATATATTCGAACTAGCAAAAGGGCTAGATGTGATTGACTCAGTGATTGCTTTTGCTTCTACATCCAAAATAACCTACGCCGGTAGTGGAATTGGATTTTTAGCCCTATCTAAATCTAATCTTGATCTCTTTTTAAAGCATTACCTCTCTCTTGTTATAGGTCCTGATAAGGTTAACCAAGCCAAGCATGTTAATTTTTTTCAAAAGAACGGGGGTGTTGCTGAGCACATGAAAGAACATGCTGCAATATTAAAGCCAAAATTTGAATTAGTTTATAGGTGGCTTTCAAAACAGAATTACGGCACTTGGACAAAACCCACAGGTGGTTATTTTGTATCTTTTACCTCGCAAGAAGGACTGGCTAAAGAAATAATTGGTTTAGCATCCACTTTGGGCCTAAAGCTCACACCACCTGGCACGACATTCCCTTATGGGGTTGATCCAAAAGATGACAATATTAGACTGGCTCCTACAGCTTGTAGCATTGAGGAACTGGAACAGGCGATGGAGATCTTTGTTTGTTGCGTGGCTTTAGCTACTCTAAGAAGAAGCTCTTAATTTTTACTGTTTTCTCGAAGTTCGTAAGAAGCCCCGTCAAACCCTCCAAAAAAAACCGGTACATCTGGGTGTTCAACTGGAATATTGCTATCGTCAATCAGTAAGTTCTGTTGAGAAACATACGCAGAATAGAAAACCTGATCGTTTTCAGCAAACACGTGATAAAAAGGTTGTTCCTTTTTTGGCCTGATCGACATAGGAATAGACTCATACCACTCTTCAGTATTATTGAATTCAGGATCAACGTCATAAATAACCCCTCTGAAATCAAGGTACTTATGTTTAACAACCTGACCTAGAGCGTATTGGGTTTCAACCGTTTTTTTCATAATAATAAATCATTTAAATTTATAGATTGGTCTTTAATAACATCAGAACTTATTTTAACTTTATTTGCAACTAGCTTTCTACTGATAAGAAACTCTTTTGGTGAATTAACGGCATTTACTGCAATAAGTTTAGAGTTTCTCAAGTAAAATAGAAGGAAATTCTGTTCTGATTCAGATCCCCTGAGGATTACTTCATCGTGTTCTCCTGAGATCCCAACTAATTGCAATTTATGATCATATTGGTCGGACCAAAACCAAGGTATCTGATTGTAGGGATTTTTGTTACCCATAATAGAATTTGCAACGGTCTTAGATTGCTGTAAGGCATTATGTACTGATTCAAGTCTTAGTCTTGTACCCAAGCTTTCATTGGGGTGGTTGGTACAATCACCACAAGCATAGACATTTTTATCAGAAGTTTCTCCAAACTCATTCACCATTATTCCGTTATCACATTTCAATCCTGCTTTAGAAGCAATTTCTTGATTAGGCAACACTCCAGCACCTACTACTACTATGTCAGCTTCTAGCCCAAGTCCGTCAGAGCATAGAACTTTATCGACAGAATTTTTACCTTGAAACTCTTTAAGCCCATTGTCCAAATATATTTTTACTCCATGGTTTTCATGGAGCTTGTGATAGTAAGAAGAAATAATGGGATCAACAGTTCTATTCATCACCCGATTAGCCATCTCAATGATAGATACTTCTATTCCAAGATTTGCAGCTACAGAAGCAACTTCTAAGCCAATGTAGCCAGCACCAACGACAACCATTTTTTTGCTTCTTTTTAAACGTTGCTTGAGGGCTTTTGCGTCATTTAGATCCCTAAGATAATAAATCCCTGCTTTATCAGAACCTGGCACTTCAAGTTTTCTTACTCTACTTCCTGTAGCCAGTATGAGCTTGTCATAATTTATTTTTCTCCCATCATAAAAATTTATTTCTCTTTTATTTATATGGATGGATTCTGCTGGTTCACCTAGAATTAAATCTATATTATTATTTTCATAAAATTCTAATTTCTTTAATACGACGCGCTCGGTCTTATATTCATCCAATAAAAATTCCTTTGATAGAGGAGGTCTTTGATAGGGAAGGTGTGGTTCTTCTCCAATGATTTTGATTGAACCTTGAAATTCTTGTCTTCTTAAAGATACAGCAAATTGGACTGCAGCTTGGCCAGATCCAATTACAACAATTTTATTCATATTAGAAAATACTCGATAAATATTGAAAATAGAAATAAAGTCTACATGTTATTTTAATTAAGGGAGAGATAAAATGATAGGAATTGTAGCTACGTTAAAAATTAAAGAAGATTCTGGAGCTGAGTTTGAAGCTGTAGCAAGTCAGCTTGTAGAGAAAGTAAATGCCAATGAAGATGGTGTTGTCTACTATGACTTATATAAAGAAAATGAAACAACATATGTTTTTTTGGAAAGGTATAAAGATAAAGAGGCCCAAGAAGCTCATGGAAAGACAGATTATTTTATAGATCTAGGTGCCCAAATGGGTCCTTTCATGGCAGGGGCGCCTGAGATAAAGGTTCTTGCTTCTGTTTAAATATTAAGCCAGGTGAGGTTTAGACAGATATTCTCTAGATCTCATCTCTTCCAAGCGACTGATTGTTCTTCTAAAAGGATCCTCCATTTTTCCTCCAGAGTACAGGTCTTTAGGTAGAGCCTCTGAAGAGAGTATTAGGTTTACATTTCTTTCGTAACATTCGTCCACGAGAGCTATAAATCTTCTGGTGCTATTATCACTATTAGAATCTAGTACAGGAATTCCAGATACAAAAATAGTATGAAATTCTACACAAAGTTCTATGTAGTCTTTTACACTCCTAAATCCTTCACATAATTCTATAAATGAGAACCAAATAAGACCCTTTGAAAGTCTAACGGTTTCAATTTTTCTACCCAAGACTTCTACGCTTCTACCTTCTTCATATAAGTTTTGAGTTAAATTATTAAAGATCTTTAGCATTTTTTCATTGCCGTTATCATTTCTTGAAATAATGTAGATTTCCTGTTGTTCAAGAGCCCTTAGTCTGTAATCTTGAGTAGAGTCCAGTTCGTATACCTGGCAATTTTTATTTATAGCCTCAATTGCAGGGAAAAACCTATCCCTGTGGAGACCGTTCGTATATAAATTATCAGGCAAGGTGTTTGAAGTTGCTATTAATGTGACAGGTAGTTTGAATAGTTTTCTCATGAATCTTGCTAAAAGCATTGCATCACCTATATCTTCTACAAAGAATTCATCAAAACACAGTACTTCTGTATCTTTTGCTAGATTAACAGCTGCTAATTGGATTGGATTAACTTGACCGGATAGGTCGTCTAAGTCTTGATGCAGTTTTTGCATGAATCTGTGGAAATGAAGTCTTTTCTTTTTTTTGATGTCTAGGCTTTCAAAGAAAATATCCATAAGTGCAGTTTTACCCCTTCCCACTTCCCCTTTGATATAAAGGCCTTTAATGTGCTCTTTGTAGAACCATTTAGTAGATCTTCTTAGAATTTCTTTTTGTAAAACATCCATACGTCGGAGCAAAGACAACTGTTCGACATCATGTAGAAGCTCGTCTTTTGCAACCTTTGATAGGTAAATCTCAGAAGGCTTCAATTCTTATTTGGTTTGTTTATGAAAAGTCGGGGTTGTGTGTGAAGTTAAATATTTCTTCATCCGCAGGAGACCATGATCTTGCTGTTGAGCTCCAGAAATTAGATTCAACTTTTACCCAAGAAGAATCATGAAGACTTCCAAGCTTGATAAATCTAATACCAGGATTTTCCTCAACAAAACTTACTAAAGGTGAGCCACAATTGTTACAAAAACCTCTAGTTATATGTGACCCTGCACTTCCAGTGACAGTATAAAGTTTTAGTTCTCCTGAAATTTTTAATTCATCTTTTGGAATCAGTAGTATCGTTGCTTTTCCACTGCCGGTGGATTTTTGGCAATCCTTACAATGGCAGTGATGCGCTGTTAGGGAAGATGATTTATTAAATTCATAGTTTATATTGCCGCATAAACAGCCTCCTTCTTGTATTTCATCAGTCATGTTTTTCCTTTTTATTAATTTTAGGTTTTTTGAGTATTATTTTTGGTGTTCTTTCAAGATAAGAAGTGTAATCAAGATCAGAGCCCCATTTTTTTAGAGCCCTATTTTCAAGCAAAGGAACGCCACTTATCTTGGTAAGAAGGATATAGACAAATATTGGAGATATCAAAGTAACTAATTGCCAACCTGATAAAGCGGGTAAGGCTATTAATGCTATTCCAACCCACAAAACTATTTCACCAAAATAATTTGGATGACGTGACCATGCCCACAGTCCGGTGGTTATAAACTCATTTTCCCGCGTAGGGTTCTTTTTAAAGTCTCGCTTTTGCTTATCTGCAATAACTTCAATGGTAAAGCCAAATAGCCATAGGCAAACTCCGATAAGAGTTAGCCAGCCAAGAGCTACGGTTTCGTTTGAAGTGATAGCGGCAAGTCCAGCTGCCATAGTTATAAAAACCCATAATCCGCCTAAAGTCCAGGTCATCAGAAACCATGTAAATTGAGTTTTCATAACAGTAAAACGTTTATCCTTTCCATCCTTTCTTACTCTTGTGAACAAAAAAGTACCAAGACGGATTGCCCAGATAACTATTAGCGAACCTATAATTAGATCTCTAGGATCTGATGACGGATTAAGCATAAAACAAAGGCTTATGGCCATTAGATACGAAATAGATCCAGTTAAATCAAAATAATGTTCAGTTTGGAAGCTATAAGAAGGTATAAAGATTAACCAGTGCAACAAATAACCTACAGAAGCACATATAGCAAATAGCGGCCATCCGTTAAGTTGTACAGAGCCTTGACTGCCGGCCAAAGCAATCAAATAGCCAATTATCAAGCTTGCAATGATTACACTAATCGTTATTTTTTTACTCATTGTTTTCTCGACTACGGTTATTAAATTATTTTACTATTTATATTGCTGTTCGTGCAGAAATCCAAGCGAGAACTTCGTTTTTTAAAGATAAATATAGTAAAGTAAATTCAAATCTCTACTAGGAAAAACTATGGACGTATATCGATCAATTTATATAATTTGTATAAGTTTACTTATTTCATGTTCTGCTACAGATACAACACTTCTATCAGGAATAGAAAAAGATAATTTTGATATAACAACCCGCCCTCAAGACGATTTTTATAGATACGTTAATGGCACTTGGCTAGACAATACGAAAATACCTGATGACCAATCCACTTATGGTTCTTTTAATGCCTTAAGGGATAAAGCTCGTGATGATATTAGGGTTATTATAGAAGAATCAGCAAATCTAAAAGACTCAGTAAAAGGAACAAATTCCCAGAAGGTAGGTGATTTATACAATAGCTTCATGGATGTAGAAGAGCTTGAGCTTCTTGGAATTTCTCCAATAGAACCTGATCTAAAGAAGATAGATGCAATTAATGATTATGATTCTTTAACAATTCATTTTGCACGAACACAAAAAACTGCCGCAGATTCCCCTTATGGGTTTTATGTGAGTAATGATTCAAAGAATCCAACAGAATACATTTCTTATCTAAGTCAATCAGGTTTAGGGTTACCAGAAAAAGCATATTATTTAAAGGAAGATGATAAATCAAAGGCTTTAAGATCTGAATATGTCTCTCACATAGAAAAGATGTTTTCATTGTTTGAATTCAAAGACGCTAAATTAATTGCTTCTAAAGTCATGAGTGTCGAGACATCAATAGCTGAGATTCACTGGACTATGGTAGATCGAAGAGATAGGGATAAGACTTACAACAAATTGAGTGTAGCTGAATTAGAGAATTTAGCTCCGAATCTTAGATGGCCTTTATACCTTGCAGAGGCTGGTTTGATTAGTGAAGATCATTTGATAGTTAGAGAAAAGAGTTACTTTGCAGATTTTTCTGAACTTTTCAAATTGATACCCATTGAGGACTGGAAGCTTTACCTTAAATGGAAGTTAATTAACTCGTCCGCAGGTTCTCTAAGTAAAGAAATAGACGAGCAGAATTTTGCTTTTTATGGACGAATACTCAATGGCACTCCTGCTCAAGAAGAAAGATGGAAACGTGGTACGACTCTAGTAAGCGGTGTTTTGGGAGAAGTAATAGGCAAGATATACGTAGAAAGGCATTTTAAACCAGAAGCTAAAGATAGAATGATTGAACTGGTTGGGAACTTAAGATCCGCTTATAAAGAAGCAATATTGGGTCTTGAGTGGATGAGCGAAGAGACTAAAGAGCAGGCTTTAGATAAACTGGCAAAATTTACTCCGAAGATAGGCTATCCGGACAAATGGAAAGACTATAGTAATCTTGAGGTTGGTGATAACTTGATAAACAATTTAAGGCAGGCTTCTCTTTTTAGTCACAATCGTCAAATAGGAAAACTTGGCAAGCCAATAGATCGAGACGAATGGTTTATGAACCCCCAGACGGTTAATGCTTATTACAATCCTACAATGAATGAAATCGTTTTCCCTGCTGCTATTTTGCAACCGCCTTTTTTCAATATGGAAGCTGATGATGCTGTAAATTATGGGGCTATTGGGGGAGTTATTGGCCATGAGATGGGTCATGGTTTTGATGATCAAGGTGCCAAGTCAGATGGCGATGGTGTATTAAGGAATTGGTGGACTGAAAACGACTTAGAAGAATTTAAGTTACGGACCGGAAAATTAGCTGATCAGTACAGCAAGTTTGAACCTTTACCAGGGGAATTTATTAATGGAGAGTTAACCCTAGGGGAGAACATAGGTGACTTGGGTGGGCTGACAATCGCCCATAAAGCTTATAAATTATCTTTAAATAATGGAGAGTCTAAAGTTATAGATGGCCTAAGAGGAGAAGAAAGATTTTTTATGGGTTGGGCACAAGTTTGGGCTTATAAATTTAGAGATGAAGCATTAAGGAATAGGTTGCTCACAGATCCTCATTCTCCAGCGCCGTATCGTTGTAATGGAACTTTAATGAATATGCCAGAGTTTGTTGAGGCTTATAACATCAAAGAGTCAGATAAGATGTTCAGAGATCCTGAAGAAAGAGTAAAGATATGGTAGTTGATTATTATTTTCTAAATAAGATTCCAACGAGATAAAGGCCTCCTGCAACAGAAGGACCTATACCAAAAACAAACATTATGGTTCCTAGGCCCACCAAGCCTCCCATCATCCATCCTGATATAACAACCGTAAATTCAAGGGCTGTTCTTACAGTAATGATTGGGAGACCAGTCTTTTTTTGCAGTCCAACCATTAAACCATCCCTGGGACCCGGGCCTAGATTAGCTGTTAGGTAAAAACCACTTCCAAGGCCAATGGCCATGATCCCTATAGCAGCTTGAAGAATTTGTGTTGAATATTCATTGGGGGAAGGAAGGTAGGGAAGCGTTAAATCTATTGTTCCAGCGATAATGAATAAATTTAAGATAGTTCCTATTCCTGGTTGTTGCTTTAAGGGGAACCAGAAAATTAAAACACCCAGACTGACAATGAATGTTGAGAATCCAATTGTCCAATTTGTAAAATTTGAAATACCTTGGGCCAATACTGTCCAAGGACTAACGCCAGTTCCGCTTCCTATAAGAATTGCTTCACCTAGACCAAACAGAAACAACCCTAAGATTAGATAACACATTGTCTTAAATCTAGGTTTGTAATTTAGTGGAAAATCAGAGCTCCATAAAACAACTGGTATTGTTTTAACAGCAAACATAGTTTTTAAGAGATTCATTGTTCTGCTAGAAAGGCTACCAATCTTCTTGGTCCTTTTTATATCTTTAACGTCAAGAATTCAAAAAACTTAGTTTGGATGCGATCAATTGTTTATTTGGTGGTAATAATAGCTTTCTAATTTAACTTTTTTAATATCCAAAAACCTAACCAAGTAGAACCTATAGCCTTTATTGTTACGTGTATTACCATTGGTATAGACAGCAAAAAGTCTATGGCAGGATTCCAAAACCAACTGTACAACCAGTCAATAAGCGCCATAAAGAAAACAAGATAATTTTTAAAAAACTCTAAATTAGTTAATGAGATAACGGTATAGTTAGAAGTTGATATTACCCAGAGACCCCATATGATAAATGCAATCTGTAGAGGGGTAGTCCAGATACAAAGATAAGCAAAACCTTTAAGAAACTTGATCACAGAAAATAACTTAACATCTTCAGAACAACTTTCCTATCATAAAGATGGATATGTAGTAAGGAAAAACATTTTTTCTAAAACTGAAGTCATTGAGATAAACGTTGCATTGGAGAGGGCTGTATCAAAAGCCTTATTATTAAGCAAGACAGGAGATGTTTATCATCTAGACGGCAAGAGGTTTGTTGATTTGGATTATTTAACTGTTCAATTTGAACCAGGCAGAGATTCAGAGACTATAAGGGTGATTGAGCCTGCCCATCAATTGGATAAAGACCTCAAAGAACTAATAGCAGATCCAAGGTTGGTCGGCCCAATTCAAGACATTATTGGCATGAAATCTATTAGCTTATGGACAGATAAGCTTAATCTTAAGAGACCAAAAGAAGGCTCTGGTTTTGGGTGGCATCAGGATTCTCCGTACTGGGTGCATAATAGTGAAAACGTTGACCTTTTGCCGAATGTCTACTTATCATTGGACGATGCAACTTTAGAAAATGGATGTTTTAAAGTTATAAGAGGAAGCCATAAAAAAGGGTGCTTGCCGGGCACTGATGATGGTACTCAGTTAGGTGGTTTTTATACTGACCCCAAGGCATTTGATGAGACTAGTGAAGTATCTTTGGAGATAAGCGCTGGGTCTTTAGTCTTTTTTAACCCTCACATTATTCATGGCTCAGAGCCTAACCTGACGAATACCCAGAGAAGGGCATATATTATTACTTATCAACCTGGAGGACTGCCCACGCTTAAGTCCGGAGAGGTTAAAAATATAAAAATCCGTTAAGATTTTCTCCACGCTCCCAACTTTAAAGAAATTATTAACATCAAGCCAAAGAGTGACATGGCAGTAGCAGCAGAATAAAAGACTCCTGTAAGGCCACTTGAGAACCAATAGACTGCCATCCATCCACCTAGTGCAGCAACTATGAACCTAGTGATTGTTGCTATGATAGGCCATTTCATGGCATTGGCTCCTTGGGAGGCAAAGTAAAGGGATAGGCCAAGTCCTTGAAAAGCGTAACAAAATCCTACTATCTGAATGTATTGCTTGGTCACTAAATAAGTAGCTTCGTCTGTTGCGAAAATATTAACCCAAAGCTCAGGAGTAAGGGCAAGAATTATTCCAATTATTCCTGCAAAGAATCCAGCAGATATTCCACCGAGCCAGCCTATTCTTTCAGCTCGTTCTATGTTTTTAGCACCAATATTTGTCCCCACCATGGCAGTCATAGCAGTGCCTATTCCAAATACTAATGGGATCATTAAGAATTCAACTCTAGAACCTATGCCGTATCCCGCTAGTGCTGAAGTTCCAAACTGACCGACAAGACCGGTTAGTACTAGAACTGTTCCAACTGTAAATACTGGGGCTAAAGAAGCAGGCAAAAAAACATCAAAAATGTCGTTAAATAACTCTTTTTCAAAAGACAAACTTGAGAATCTTAATTTAACAGCATTAGAGGAAGTTGAGAGTTTTAAAAACATAATCAAAGACATAAAACCTCCGCTGGTTACTACTGACACAGCAGCACCGACTATTCCCAACTTAGGTAAGCCAAACCACCCTAGAATA
Organism: Gammaproteobacteria bacterium; assembly: GCA_015660645.1. GTDB lineage: Bacteria > Pseudomonadota > Gammaproteobacteria > Magnimaribacterales > Magnimaribacteraceae > CAJJAM01. Next base: position 3,428 of record DQKS01000098.1, on the reverse strand, counting down.
AAACCCCCAGAAAGAATAATTTGGATGCCTGAGGATATGATCATTAACATAGCAGGAAAACGCATATTTCCCATGCCCCTGAGTGCAGCACTTAAGCTGCCTGAAAGCCATATTAGTATGCCTCCAGTCAAAAAGATCATGCAGTAAGAAAGAGATTCTTGTAATAACAGGCCTTCCCCTCCTAGAATCTTCAGCAAAGCTTCTCCTCCAATGAGGAATGCTAAGAGGAAGAGTAAAGCACCACAGCTTGCTATAAGTAATGCGTGCCATAATAATTTCTCAGCTCTTTCTGTATCTCCAGCTCCTAGACTTCTAGCAATGGAAGAAGTTACCGCTCCTCCTAAGGCACCAAATGCCATCTGCTGGGTTAACATTAGTACTGGAAAGGCTAAAGCAACTGCGGCCAATGAAGCAGTACCTAGTTTGCTTATAAACCAAATCTCAGTAAGTACGACAATGGCCTGTATAAAGAAAGCCAAGGTATTAGGCGCGGACATCCTAACAAGTAAAGGAAGTATAGGGTTATTAAGGAGCTCTTCTGTTCTTTTATCCACTATCTTCCTTTATTTATGGATTCTTAAATATATTACTAAATAAACACTATAAAGCTTTTGCTTCACTAGTCTATTTCCACACATATATGAACTAAAACTATGAGATATCTCCAGAGGAAAGGGAGGTGGTTCACGAAGAACTAATAGAGTCTGTATCTAATGATAGGTTGTCGGATACAGCATAAAGTTGTTATTTTTTTAAAATAAATACTAGGATGATTCTTTTACTAGCCTATCTGGAGTGGCGATGTCTTCGTATTTGTCATTAGAGCCTCCAAAAATTTTCTCAGGTGAGACTGATTCTAGTTTTCCTTCTGTGTCCGTAGGATCAGTAAAGAAGCCCAGAACGTAATCACCTTTTGAATACCCCATCAAAGACCTAAGTTCAGGATCTAAAGTTTTAGCAATTTCAGGGGGGCAAGATAAGTACTGATTTTCTTCTTGCCTAAGCCAAGAGGGCGCATAATGAAGAAAAACACCCAATCTACTTTCGTTAGAATTGTTATTGCCGCCAGCGTGCATCACTGAACCAGTATAAATAAATACAGAACCCGCTGCCATTTCTGCATAGTGAATTTCTTTATCAAGAGGTTCTCTATTTTTATTCCATTTGTGAGAACCAGGAACTAATTGGGTGGCTCCGTTTTCTTTTGTAAAATCTGTTATTGCCCAAACGGTACTTAATTGAGTCTCAATTTTTCTTGGAATATAACCGCCCCACACACCCCTATCTCTATGTAATATTTGTTGAGTTTCTCCGGGGCCTATATTAATCGCAGAAGTAAAATGTAATTGGTAATCTTTACAGTGGGGTTCTAAGAATTGTTTGGATACTTCATTAATTAATGGATCGAGTGCTAGTTTCCTGCATTCGGGAGATCTGGCCATTAATGCACCGACTCTCTTGGTTTTGAAGCCTGTAAACTCATCTTTACCTTCTTTAGTGCTACCCAAGAAAGGCTTTAAGTCTTGGTTAATATTTTCAAGTTGGTCTTTTGTAAGAACACCATCAATAATTACACCGGCATCTTCTTCTAGAATACTTAAAACCTCACCAGAAGTTGTATCTGAGCTTAGATGTATTATTCCCATGCAATGAGTTTAAGATAAATCTCTGCTAAAAAAAATAAAATAATTATCTTTATATCTTTCCAAATTTATTTGTGGCTTTTATTAATTCATGCGTAATTTCTTTTTCAAAAGCCGTATGTCCAGAGTTAGGAGCAATAACCATTTTAGCTTCAGGCCATTTATTACAAACCTCCCAGGCAGTTTGTACGGGGCATACCATGTCATATCTTCCTTGAACAATGACTGCAGGTATAGATCTTATTTTATCAATGCCATTTATTAATTGATCTTCACTTTCAAAAAATCCTTTGTTTATAAAGTAATGGTTTTCAATTAAAGCAAAAGCAAGCGCAAACTCCGGTTTTGACATAGTTGCTAACCTGGAAGGATCATTATTAAGGCTGCTGGTAGCTGCTTCCCATCTTGTCCATGCTATGGCGGCTGTTAACTGTTTTTCTTTATCACCATTGGAGAATATTTCTTGATAAGCACCTAACAAGTCATGTCTTTTATGCTCTTCAATAACAGCAATGTAATCCTGCCAGACTTCAGGAAATATATTGCTGGCACCTTCTTGATAAAACCAATCTAATTCCTTTTGTCTTAATAAGAATACACCTCTTAAGACCATTTCACTTACATTTTCGGGGTATTCTTGAGAATAAGCTAATGCTAGCGTGCTACCCCAGGATCCTCCAAAAACTAACCATTTATTGATATCCAGTTTTTCACGAAGGTTATTAATATCTCTAACTAAATCCCATGTTGTATTATTGACTAGCGAACCGTAAGGCCTACTTCTGCCACATCCACGTTGATCAAAAATAATAACTCTATAGATGTTAGGATCAAAAAATCTTCTTGATGTTGTGTCTCCACCTCCTCCGGGTCCGCCATGCAAAAAGACAGCAGGCTTGCCCTCGGGGTTTCCGCACTGCTCATAATAAATCTCATGACCATCAGCATATAAAAATCCTGTGTCATAAGGAGGGTAAGTATTGAAAAGAGATAAATTTGAGGTCATGATCTTTTATATTATCAAAGATTTATTTCTTTAATTCTACTGCATGTATTGCAAAAATATACAATGCTCCTTTATGTGTGTACTAAAAATACTGATATTTCTTTTTTTAAAATCATCTCAGGTTGATCAAGATATAAAAATTCTGAAAAGATGAAATATTTTATTCGCTACATTCATAAATATTTGAGCTTCTTTATTTCAATACAGTTGTTGTTATGGACTATTTCAGGCATTTTCTTTGCATTTAACAAGATAGAATTGGTAAGAGGTGAGCAATATAGAGTTATACAAAGTAACTCTGTGGATCTTGGTAAATTCAATTTCGAAATTGAAAATATAGCGAATGCACAAATTACCAAAAGGCTAGACCAGGAAATCTTAATTATTGAAGGAGATTCGGGAACCCAATACTTAGATATTAAAGGGGGTTCCGCAACAAAACTATCTTTTGAAGAGGCAAAAAAGATTGTAGAGAATTTAACAACCTTAACTCCCATAAATGTTGAGGAAATTAAGCAACCTGAAAAAGGTTCTGAGTATAGAGGAAGGGCATTGCCTTTATACAAAGTAAGCACAACAGATACAGATGACAAAGAAATAAATGTCTATCTCAATGCTTTTTCGGGAGAGGTTTCTGCTATAAGATCTGCTAAATGGAGAACTTGGGATTTGATGTGGGGGTTTCACATAATGGACTGGCAAGAAAGAGATAATATCGATAATTTATTTCTTAAGATTTTTTCAATTCTTGCAGTAATAAGTTCATTAACAGGTATTCT
>DQKS01000038.1 GCA_015660645.1 Gammaproteobacteria bacterium | reverse complement strand
GGAGAAATCATTGCAGAAGCTATGCAAAAAGTAGGCAAAGAAGGTGTGATTACCGTTGAAGAAGGTTCTGGAATGGAGAATGAATTAGAAGTTGTTGAGGGCATGCAGTTTGATCGAGGTTATCTTTCTCCTTATTTCATAAACAACCAAGAAAGAATGACAGCTGTCTTAGAAGATCCTTTTATACTTTTGCACGATAAGAAGATAACTAACATCAGAGATCTTTTACCACTGTTAGAGGCTGTAGCCAAAGCAGGAAGACCATTACTAGTTCTTGCAGAAGACGTTGAAGGTGAAGCACTAGCAACACTTGTTGTAAATAACATGCGCGGTGTAGTTAAAGTAGCGGCATGTAAAGCTCCAGGATTTGGAGATAGAAGAAAGGCAATGTTAGAAGATATTGCTACTCTTACAGGTGGAACGGTTATTTCGGAAGAAGTAGGGCTTTCTCTTGAAGGAGCAACTATTGAAGATCTTGGTCAAGCCAAGAAGGTAGAGCTAAATAAAGAAGACACTACTATTATTGATGGAGCTGGAGCTCCCGATAGTATATCTGGAAGAGTAAATCAGATTAGAGCTCAAATTGAAGATACTTCATCTGATTATGACAGAGAAAAATTACAAGAGCGTGTAGCTAAGTTAGCTGGCGGAGTTGCTGTTATCAAAGTAGGTGCTGGATCTGAAATAGAAATGAAAGAGAAAAAAGCGCGTGTTGAAGATGCTCTACATTCTACTAGGGCTGCTGTTGAAGAAGGCGTAGTAGCTGGTGGTGGAGTTGCACTTATAAGGGCTCAACAAAAGATTGTTGGCTTAGAAGGGGATAATGAAGACCAAAATGTTGGTATTAACATAGCTCTTAGAGCCATGGAGTCTCCGCTTAGACAAATAATAAATAATGCTGGTGAAGAAGCGTCCGTTGTTTTAGATAAGATTAAAGCCGGTAAAGGAAATTTTGGCTTTAATGCTGGTACCGGCGAGTATGGCGACATGATCAAAATGGGGATTCTTGACCCTGCGAAGGTTACTAGGATTGCTCTTCAAGCAGCTGGTTCTGTTGCTGGTCTTATGATCACAACTGAAGCTATGATCGCTGAAGTTCCTGAGGAAGGCGGTGCAGGTGGAATGCCTGGCGGAATGCCTCCTGGAATGGACATGGGCGGCATGGGCGGCATGATGTAAGAAAAGAACAAAGCCCTTCGGGGCTTTTTTCTTGTCTCAAAATATATTTCTTACTTACTTTTTATCTAGTATCATTAAAGAAAACTAGGGGAGAATCTTTATGGAATATTTAATTGAATTTTTGTTCAGATGGGGTCACGTTCTTTTTGGTATAGCCTGGATAGGTCTACTTTATTATTTTAATTTTGTTCAAGGTGAATATTTTAAAGAAGCAACTGCAGATGCAAAAGGCGATGCTACTCAGAAATTAGTACCGAATGCACTGTGGTGGTTTAGATGGGCAGCTTTCTTTACTTTCTTAACAGGTTTATATCTTCTAGAAGTTCTAAGAGGAGATAATCGTCTTAACGAAGGTATTATCTTAGGATCTTTAATGGGAACCTTAATGATGCTAAATGTTTGGGGGATAATTTGGCCCAATCAGAAAATTGTTATTGGTTTAAAAGAAGGTGATGCAGCTATAGCAGGACCAAAAGCACTATTAGCTTCAAGGACCAACACTCTTTTCTCTTTTGCAATGCTTTATTTTATGCTAGCTAATTCTCATTTTATCCCTGCCATGGATGCTACTCAAAAAATATTAGCTAATGGTGTTTGGAATTTAACAGCAGGTTTGTATGCAGGAGCAGCTGTAATAGTAATAATTGAATTGAATGCTGTTTGGGGAAAATTATTTTCTTTCATCGCCTCAGTAAGAGGCGTGATAGGTTCAGGCTTGCTACTAACAGTTCTGTTGTCAGGAATTTCTTATTATTATTAGTATAAGGAAAAAAAAGGGGCATTGGCCCCTTTTTTTTATATTTAAATTTTTGTTTCCGGGGTAGTCTCAACATAAAGGGATCTGCTGGGGAAAGCAAAATCAGATCCATTATCTTTTACAATTTCCATAATTTTTAGTATTAGGTTCTGTTTAACTTGAGAAAATTCCGTATAACTTATAACTTCTAAGTAACAGAGAATTATTATATCGATTGAACTAGCTCCAAGTTCAGCTACTTTAGCGAAGTTCTCTTGACCTGGATTCTTTACAAAATCATCACTTGAATTGATGTAGTTAGTTATCTCATTACATATTTTTCTTAGTTGGTCTGCATTAGTGCTATAAAGTACATTAATAGTCCAACTAAGACGTCTATAGCTCATATTTTGATGATTAATAACTTGAGCATCTGATAGATCAGTGTTTGGTACAAAAACAGGTGAGGTGTCTAAGAGTCTAACTTCTGTAGAACGAAAACCAATATTTTCTACTATTCCATGGAGACCATCAGCACCTATGCGTATTCTGTCACCGGGTTGGAATCTTTTTTCGCTTATAATAAAGATACCTGCAATTATATTTTTAAACATATCTTGAGCACCTAATGCTACGGCTACTGAGAAGAGGCCTAAGCCTGCAATGATAGGCCCAATCTCAATTCCCCATATGTCTAGCATCATTGTTATTCCAACAATCCAAATAATTACTCCTGACACTCTGCTCAGCCACAAACTCATGGCTGGAGTCATCCAGGTGCTATCTCCTAAAAGAGAAAATAATGGCTTGGTTATATTGGCAAGAGCTCCAAAAATTGCATAGATAACAACCATCTTTACTAGATTGGTTGCTATTAGATCTAATGATCCGGTTAAAGGAAGATAAGCAGTGATTAAGTAAAAACCAAAAGCTAAAGGTATCACTCCAAAGGGAGTCCTTAGAGATTCAACTATTTCATCATCAAGTTCAGATTCTGTACGGCTTGCCAGTTTGGCTATTCTATCGATAACTATTGTGTTTAAGAGTGTTCGTGCAATTAGTGATCCGATCACTATGGCTAAACAGGCCAGTAAATCATTCAGACCAACGCCTCGAATGCCACTTTCCCAAGTTTCGATTATTAAATTCAAAAATTCTTCAAACATATTTATTCCTTGTCTAATTCTTCATCTTCTAAATCTATTTCTATTTTTTCTGCCTTCGCTATTTTAACTACATTGTCTTTTATAAGTATTGTTTCAAATCTGTACCCTCCTATGGAGATCCCAACATTTGTTTCAGGGATAGATTGAACAGT
>DQKS01000070.1 GCA_015660645.1 Gammaproteobacteria bacterium | reverse complement strand
TTCTCATTTCTATAAATGCCGTCACTTACAGAACCTCCAGCAGAAATGGTAAAACCATAAGCGGTAAGACCATCGCCATCAAAATCTATGGCTAAGCCTGCCTTATCAGTATTTGCCATTTCATCATCTCTTTCATGCTTATTCGCACGTATTGATTCTTTTGGTTGCTCATTAATGAAGCCGAAATACATTCCTTTCTCGTCTTGATGAATTAAGACCTTCTGAAAATGTTTTGGCTCCGCTAAAGAAAATGGCATTGATTCATAGTACTTGGTCCATTCTCTAGCAGAAGACCAATCTTCATCATCTAGAACACCATCAATCTTGATATCCACTGCATAAATTGGCGTTGTAATAAAGAAAGAGAATGTTAAGACGAGAGAGGAAAAAAGACTAAGCTTCCGATGCAAGATATTTACTCCTAAAAATGAAATGCCATTCTAAAGATCGGATAAAGAAATACAAGTAGTCAATACTTGTATTGGTATGTAATAACATCTCTTGATTAAGAAATTATTTTAAAATCTGTACCTAAGTTTTATAGTGAAATTATCTCCTTGAGGGTCATTCCAAGGCCTTTTATACAGTTCACTCAAACTGTCTTCGGTGTCATCAGCAACAATGCGACCTCCTTTTGTATAAACAACATAAAGATAGGCTAAAGGCATTAATTCATACCTATACCTAATTTGAAAAGCTAGCTCACTAAGAGTTATAGGTGGTAAAGAAATATTTGAGGAGTGTAAATTTCCGTACACATCTCCTAGAACAGCTTTTGGGTCTCTCGCTGTAAAAGCTACCATCTGGGCTTTAACTCTCAATTCATGTTTATTCCCTTTAAACCACTGCAATCCAGCTATTGTTGTTCTTTGTTTTTTTTTGTATGTAGCCAGGAGATTGTCTTGTAACCAATTTAACCATTCATCTTCTTTGGAGTGTTTATAGAACAAACTTAATGATAGTGTATCTAAAGGCGAAATCTTAACCATGGCATGATAAGAATTTTTCCAACCCAACTCAGCTGAATGTTGAGTTCCTTTTCCACGATCAGCCTCTAAATGATAGGTTAAAAAATCATCACTTGGTCCTCTAAATTCAAGTTGTACTCCATACCCATCTGGCATGTTGATATAAGGAGCAAGAGCAGATTTTCTTGTGATTCTATTATCTTGACCTGTGGCTCTATAAGTGATTTGAGCTTTAATCTCTGAAGTATTCTTGAAAGAATTCTCAGCTGAAAAGGAGATACCCGAAGGTTCTTTATCAAAATTTGAATTAGATTTAAGGCTGTAATGTAATCCATATTCTCTAGCTCTGGTTATAGAGTCTAAAGAAAATTCAGTTTGTTTTATTACTGCCCTGCCTCCTATCATCAACCAGTCATTTCTGACTAGATAACCCATGTCATTTATATCAAGGTTTTCATCAAAATAGTACAGACCAACTCCGTTATGTCTATTCTTGCTAGGATCATGCCCGTAGCCTATCGTAAGCCCATAACCGTTTTCTCCATTGACCTCTGATGTAAGCAGAACCCCTGATATTCTCCTAATACTAGAAGGTCTATATTCAAAATCCAGAGAATTTACTTTTGCCGTTCTATTAATAACTGGACGATTAACGTAAGTCCCTAAATAGCCGATCGAGAGGTTATCTCTTTTTGTTCTTAACCTAGCAGCATAAAAATCTTTACCTTCACTAAATTGTTCATTTGCTTCAAAAGCTCCGAGAAGCCCTACATCAAAATTTTCACCTTGTTGAGTGTACCTAAAAGCTGCATCAATATCGTTTGCTCCTTTTTGATTATTTTCACATTCATCTTGTTGCAAAGAAAAATTCTCCGAACAATTGTAATCAGGTGAAGATCCTATTCTTCTTGTATTTATGACGTAAAAGAACCTATAACCTTGTACGTTGAATAGATTATGATTCTCAGAGAAGAAAGGCCTTTTGTCGGAGTAAAAAGTTTCCGTCGAAGAAAAATTCACTACCACTTCGTCACTTTCTACTTGCCCAAAATCAGGATTGAAAGCTGTATTTAATTGCCTACTGGAGTCTATCTTCCAAAATATCTCAGCACCTACTTTATTATCAACTTTCCCTTTTAACCTGTCTTCATTTATGGTGACATAAGGGAAAAAATCTAGTTTGGTCGTTTTAAAATTTGTAAAAGAAAAATCATTGAAAGCAGACAAGTATATATTCTGATAAGGGCTTCCTTTTATGGTTGCAAATACCCTGCTGTAGCCAGCCATCATTCTATAAAAACCTAATTTTACTTTTCTGTTAGCTCCTGATTGAGCTTTCATTGGAGCAACAGACCAAGGTATAAAAACTTCAGAGTACCAAACTCCTTCGCCAATGCTTGTTGCCGACGACCAATCAGCATCCCAATCTGTATTCTTATCATTTTCATTTCTATAAGTAGCATCACCTACAGAACCCCCTGAAGAAACAAAGAATTGATAACCAGTTAAGCCATCAGCATCGAAATCTATTGTTACACCATTCTTGTCTGCCATTGATCTCTCATCATCTCTTTCATGATTTTGAGATCTCATACTTTCGTTGGATTGATAATTCTTATAGCCTATGTAGATACCCTTTTCAGACTCTTGAATAAGTATCTTTGTTTCAAAATCTTTAACGTCGTTTAGCGTATAAGGATGAACCTCATAAAATTGTGTGACCTCTCGAGCATTCTCCCATTCCAGATCATCCAAAATACCGTCTATCTTAATTTCAGAAAAAATAGATAAACTGAAAGACAATAATAAAAACCATCCAGCAGATCTTAACAACGAAATATTCATTAAATTTTTATTTTTTTACTGTAACAGTTATTTTTTTTGAAATTAGAGGACTATCGTGCGGCACATGAAATCTGTCTCCCAAGATTAATTGTAGATCATGATTTCCGGGGGTGAGTTTTATTAAAGCTTCAGTCTGCCCGCGTCCAAAATGTAAATGACTTTCGTCAGAAGGGATAGATTTTTTGAAGTCTGGCATTTCTTCTACATCGATAAGTAAATGATGATGTCCTGTATTTGTCCTATCTACTCCTGCAGGAGCTATACCCATGCCAGACAAACCAAATACTACTCGGACTGGGCTTTTCACTTCAGAGCCATTAACTGGTTCAATAAAATAAACATAAGGTTCATCGGCAACAATAGAAAACGATAGAACAAGAAAACAAAGAGAAAAAAGCTGCTTCATAAGTTTAAACTATATATTTTCCTTTTCCATACATTAACGGATCCTTTGTGTTGTTATTGATAACCTTTACGACCTCTCCAAAAAAAACTGTGTGGGTTGTGTGTGTAAAAGAATTAAAGCAGCGGCAAAATATATTTGCATTCGCCCCCTTATTATAAGGTATATTTTCGTAGAAACTCCATTCCTCAGAATTAAATCTTGAATCTTCATCATCTTTAGAACTACAGAGGTTAGCTAAATCTACTTGATCTTTAGCCAACACATTAATGCAAAAAAACCTTTCCTTGCCTAAGTTATCGTGAATAGAAGCATCTTTATTAACACTAATTAACATGGAAGGAGGATCCAATGACAAAGACACAACGGATGAGGCTGTCATAGCATGTTTAACATTTTGGTATTGCGAAGACACAATGTTAACTGTAGATGTAACTTCTCTCATGGAATTAAGAAACTCTTTTTTTAAATCTGAATTATTCATTTCATGCGCACGCTAGCATGTCTTATTTTTTGTTGCCAGTTAATAGTAAAATAAATTAATCTAAATTATGCCTAAGAGAAAACCGCACGCAAAAATTATTGGAGGAATGTATAAAGGAACTAAGATTCCTTATAAACCATCAAAATTTTTAAGACCAACCGAAAATCGGGTCAGGGAGACCCTCTTCAACTGGTTAATGCATGACGTTGAAGGTTCAATTTGCCTAGATATGTTCTCTGGAACTGGAGCTTTAGGCTTAGAGGCCCTCTCTAGGGGAGCTAAAAAAGTTATTTTTTTGGAGAAAAATAGAGATTTATACGAGAGATTAAAAACCTTGATCGAAAAGTTATCGTTATCGGAACGGGCAAAAATTATCCACGCTGATTCTATAATGTATTCTTACGAAAAACTTAACCTAGAATTTGACATAATTTTTCTAGACCCTCCGTTTAGGAAAGGTTTGCTAAACACTGTTTACAATAGCCTCTGTAAGAATAAACTGTTTGGTAAAGATTCTCTTATCTATGTAGAGGCAGAAGAAGATTTAGAATTAAGTTTTATGTTGTGGAAAGAAATTAAAAAATCTAAAGTTGGACAAACTCAGTTTGTTCTATATAAGAATGAAGGCTAGACTTTTTCTTATTGCAATAATAACTGCCGCTGTCGCAGTTTTATTTACTAGTGGTAGTAATTTCTTTTTAGCTCCTTTAGAAACTACAATTAATGGAAAAGAGATTCATCTTTCTGGGCAAATAATAACTTTATTAATAGTCTTCAGTACAATCTGTCTAATTATAATTCTAGGAATTTTAGATAGGGTGTCCTTGTTTTTTGGATCTAAAGAAAAACAAGAGGATAGAAAGGAAAGAATAGACTAGAAGTGTTTACTTTCTTTTCATTGACTCGAAAAACTCAGCATTAGTTTTATAGTCTTTCAGTTTATCAAGAATCCATTCCATAGCTGCAGTATCATCCATTTCATTAAGAAGTTTTCTTAATACTGTTATATTTCTTAATTCTAATTCTTCGGTTAATAAATCTTCTCTTCTAGTTCCAGTTTTACGGATGTTAATAGCAGGAAAAACTCTTTTTTCTGCAATCTTTCTGTCTAAATTTATTTCTGAATTTCCCGTACCCTTAAATTCTTCAAAAATAACTTCATCCATACGTGACCCTGTATCTATTAAAGCTGTAGCTATAATAGATAGACTTCCTCCATCTTCAATATTCCTTGCTGCGCCAAAAAATCTCTTTGGTTTTTGTAAAGCATTGGCGTCTACTCCGCCTGTAAGAATCTTGCCTGAAGCTGCTTGAGTTGAATTATAAGCCCTAGCCAATCTAGTTATAGAATCTAATAAAATAACAACGTCATGTTTATGTTCTACAAGCCTTCTAGCTTTATTGATAACCATCTCCGCGACTTGAACGTGTCGGGTCGGGGCTTCATCGAAGGTACTAGCAATCACCTCTCCTTTAACAGATCTTTTCATCTCTGTAACTTCCTCTGGCCTCTCATCAACCAGTAAAACCATAACCTTGCATTCGGGATTATTTCGTTCAATGGAATGAGCAATACTCTGCAATAAAAGTGTTTTACCAGCTTTTGGAGGAGAAACTATTAATGACCTTTGTCCTTTCCCGGTTGGGGCAGTCAGATCAATTACTCTTGCAGAAAGGTCTTCCGTGCTGCCACTACCTAATTCAAAAAACATTCTCTGGTCAGGGAATAAGGGAGTTAAGTTCTCGAAAGCAATTTTATTTTTAGTCTTATCAGGTTCTTCAAAATTAACTTGTTCAATTTTTAATATTGCGAAATATCTTTCACCTTCTTTGGGTGAACGTATTTTTCCATGAATAGTATCGCCTGTCCTTAAACCAAATCGTCTAATCTGACTTGGAGAAACATAAATATCGTCCGGTCCTGCTAAATACGACGAGTCAGGTGATCTCAAAAACCCAAAGCCATCTTGCAATATCTCTAAGACACCTTCACCTTCAATATCTTCATCAATCTTGGCTTTACTTTTAAGTATTCCAAAAATTACATCTTGTCTCTTCGCTCTAGAGGCATTTTCGACACCACAAGCCTCACCCAACTTAATGAGTTCCTCAACGGGCATAATTTTTAATTCTGATAGCTGCATAAAATTTAATTAAATTTTGTGAAAAAGGGGTTTTTTTTGAAAAAAACGATATGGATCTGAAAATAAGTTAACACCCTTATTCCGAGGCGTCTACTTATTTTTTTAGAGATCTTTAGAGATTAGATTCTATAAATTGTGTTAATTGGGTTTTGCTTAAGGCTCCAACTTGTTGTGCGATCAATTCACCGCCCTTAAAAATTGCTAAAGTAGGAATACTCATGACGTTTTGTTTAGCTGCCGATTCTTGGTTTGAGTCTATATCTAGTTTTCCTACTTTTAATTTGTCTGAATATTCAATAGCTATTTCTTCTACTATCGGCCCAACCATTTTGCAAGGACCACACCAAGGGGCCCAATAATCTACCAACACTGGTTTCTCAGAAGCGGCGACCTCGTTTTCAAAATTGTCATCAGTTAGTGTGACAACGTTCATACATCCTCCTTGGATAAATTATTAGATTCTTTCTACTACTATTTTATTATTGGGGCTATCCTAAATTTTTTCAAGTTCATTTAGCTCAATATAATTATGAAGTTACTGCTCCCTTTGAAGCAGAAGAAACTAAAGTTCTGTATTTACCTAAAACGCCCTTCTCTATTGTATTCTTGGGGCACGTCCATTCTTTACGTCTCGAAGTTATTTCTTGATCAGAAATATTTAAATTTATTTGATTTGAATCAGCATTTATTGTTATTTCATCGCCATTTTGAACAATTGCTAAAGGTCCACCGTCATAAGCTTCAGGGGTTATATGCCCAACTACAAAACCATGAGTCCCGCCTGAAAATCTTCCGTCTGTTAAAAAAGCAACTTTATCTCCAAGCCCTTTGCCCATGATTGCTGCTGTAGGACTTAACATTTCCCTCATACCAGGACCTCCTTTAGGGCCTTCATACCTTATAATAAGAACATCATTCTCAACTATCTCTCCGTTCATAATCCCTTTCATGGCATCTTCTTCTGAATCAAAGACTCGGGCATTGCCTGTAAAGATTGTTCCTTCTTTTCCAGAAATTTTGGCTACCGCTCCTTCTGGAGCAAGATTTCCATATAACATCCTTAAATGGCTATCTTTCTTAATAGGTTTTTCAAAAGTATGTATTATGGATTGATCTTCGGGATAATCTTGAACAGAAGATAAGTTTTCTTCCAAAGTTGTTCCCGTGACAGTCATTTGGCTTCCATCCAAGAGTTGCTTTTCTAATAAAGTACGCATCAATGGTAAAATTCCTCCGATCTCTATTAATTCTGACATTAAATAGTTGCCGCTAGGCCTTACGTCTGCCAATACTGGAGTTCTTTTTCCAACTCTTTCAAAATCATCCATAGTTAAATCAACACCAGCCTCATGAGCGATTGCCAATAAATGCAATACTGCATTTGTAGAACCACCTAAAGCTATAACTACCGTAATTGCATTTTCAAAGGCTTGTTTCGTCAGAATATCTCTGGGTCTAATACCCAAGTTTATTAAATTGCTAACTGCTTCGCCGGCTGCTCTAGAATCTTCTAATTTGATCTTCGATACAGCCTCCTGAGCAGAACTATTAGGAAGACTTAGCCCCATAGCTTCAATAGCAGAAGCCATTGTATTTGCCGTATACATTCCTCCGCAAGACCCTGGACCAGGTATAGCCTCAGATTCAATTTGAATTAATTCGATATCGGTAATTTTACCTTCGGAATGTTGTCCAACAGCTTCAAAAACTGACACAACATCTGTCCTGTTTTTTCCAGGTCTAATACTCCCGCCATAAACAAAAACTGCAGGTCTATTTAACCTAGCAATGGCCATTAAACATCCCGGCATATTCTTATCGCAACCACCTAATGCAACAAGCCCATCAAACCCTTGGGCCCCAACTACCGTTTCTATTGAGTCTGCAATGACTTCTCTAGAAACTAAGGAATATCTCATCCCTTGAGTTCCCATAGAAATTCCATCTGAGACCGTTATAGTATTAAAAATAACAGATTTTGAACCAGTTTGATCAGCACCTTCAGCAGCAGCTTCTGCTAAAGTATTTATGTGCATATTACATGGCGTTACCATACTCCAAGTTGAAGCAATACCGACCTGCGGTTTAGAAAAATCCTTGTCTTCAAACCCTACAGCACGCAACATAGCTCTCGAAGGAGCTTGCTCAACTCCATCAACTATAATTGAAGAATGCTTTCTTTTATTGTCGGACATATTAAATAATTATAAGCGAGAAACATCTCTAGAAGTATTCTAAGCTATTGCTGCTTGTAACAACTCCTGAGTATAAGGATGACGTGGTGAATCAAAAATCTGATCAGACCTGCCTGATTCTACTACTTCGCCATCTTTCATGACATATACCAAATCAGAAAGTGCTCTTATCACCCTCAAGTCATGACTTATGCATAAATAAGCCAATCCTAGATCATCCTGTAACTGAGTTAATAACTTAATTATTTGCATTTGTATAGAAACATCAAGTGCTGAAGTAGGTTCATCCAGCAAGATTAATTTTGGTCTTAATATTATTGCCCTTGCTATAGCAATCCTTTGTCTTTGGCCTCCAGAAAACTCATGTGGGAATCGGTTAAAAGAATCTGCTTCTAGTTCTACTTGTTTTAAAGATTCTAAAATCTTTAATTTTCTCCCATCAGAGGATAAGCCGGGCTCATGAACCCGCAACCCTTCTCCAACAATCTCTCCAACAGTCATTCTTGGGGATAAGGAACCAAATGGATCTTGAAAAACAATCTGAAAATCTCTTTTTAGTGATCTTCTTTCTTTTTTTGTTAAGTTACCGATGTCTCTACCATCAAACAGGATTGACCCTTTAGATTGTTCAAGACCCAAAAGACCTTTAGCCAAAGAAGATTTACCTGAACCTGATTCTCCAACTAGACCAGTAGTAGATCCAGAATAGATATTTATATCAACACCTTTCACTGCCTTAAAAAAATTCTTCTTTCTAGTTAAGAAAGATTTGCCTATGAAATAGTCTATTTCTAACTTGGTCGCTTCTAAAATACTAGGGCCTTCCGACTTCAAAACTTCTTTCGGAGCAGGAATAGAATCTAATAATTGTCTGGTATAAAAGTGCTGCGGGTTATCAAAGACATCTTGCACAGGTCCTTTTTCTACAATCTTTCCTTCTTTCATGACACACACATCATCTGAAAATCTTTTTACAATATTTAAATCATGAGTGATAAAAAGAATAGACATGCCTAGTTTTTCTTGTAGTTCAGATAACAAGTCTAAAAGCGTCTTTTCTACTGTTACATCAAGGGCAGTTGTTGGCTCGTCTGCTATTAACAAGTCCGGCTCATTGGCTAAAGCCATCGCAATCATTACTCTTTGCCTTTGCCCTCCAGATAGTTCGTGAGGGTAAGAACGGACCTTAATACCTGGATCAGGTATTTTTACTTGCTCTAAAAGAGAGACGGTTTTTATCCTAGCTTCTTTTTTATTAAGGTTTTTATGAACAATCAAGGTCTCATCAATCTGCGCGCCTACGGTTTGATAGGGGTTCAAAGAAGTCATTGGCTCTTGAAATATCATTGAAACAGAGCTACCGCGAATCTTGGTAAGTAAAGATTTTTTAGCTCCTAATAACTCTGTTTTATTAAGCTTTATAGATGAATCTTTACTGTGAGATGCAACAGGGTATGGCAAAAGTTGCAATATAGACAGGGCCGTAACTGACTTTCCTGACCCAGATTCTCCCACCAATGCCAAAGTTTGCCCTTTTTTTATATCGAAAGAAATATTGTTTACTGCAGAAAATGTTTTTTCTTTGGATTTAAATTCAACTGATAAATCTTTAACTTCTAGAATTTTACTCATACTCTTATATTTTTATTTCAAGGTGAAAGCGACAGTCAATTCTTTAGTTTTATCTATTATTAAATTGCATTCTAAGATACTGCCTAATTCAAGTGAACTTTTTAAGCCTGAAATCATTACATGATGGGAACCTGGTTGAAAGATAATTGCAGAATTTCTTTCTATTAAAATATCTTTAATAGGATTCATTGTTAACATGCCTTCTGAATTCAGGTAGCTAGTATGGAGAGAAGCGTTCAAATCTTGGCAAAATATTTTATTCACAACCTTGGTCTCACTAGAATTATTAGATAGTTTAAGATAGCCAACAGATATCATTTGGCCTTTAAGTGGTAAATTAATATACGCGTCATCTATAATCAACCCTAAATTATTATCCTTTTCAGCAGTACACGAAATTATAAAAATTAATAAGCAAATAATATGATGCCCTTTACAAAACTTTTTAGAAATTTCTTTCATATACCCTTGCTTTTGATCTTTTTATTTAGCAATCCAGTCCTAAGTGCTGTTGAAGATACACTTAATACGTCGCTGAATACACTCATAAAAGATTCTAATGAAATTAAAAGTCCTGATCAGGCATTTCAACTAAAAGCTACTTTCAATGACCTTGATGAGATAGAACTAACTTGGTTAATTGACAAGAAATGTTTTCTATATAAAGAAAAACTAAAAATTTCTGTCTCTCCAAAACAAAAATTTACTTCTAAAACAACCAATACTGCTATTAGACAAGATGATGAGTTCTTTGGGGACGTTGAAGTCTATTATAATAATTTAAGGTATTTTTTGATTGCAGATTTTAATGATAATACAATAATTGATCTTGTTTACCAAGGGTGTAACGAGACAGGTTTTTGTTATCCACCTATTAAAAAGCAGCTAATATTAAATAAATCTAAGAGAACTATTTCTGTTGATTAATTTGAGAATTTGTTTCAATTCTTATTGCAAATTCCCTCATTTCCTTTAAATTTCCTGTAAAATCTTGTTTTCGATACTATCATGTCAAATTTTTTATTATTAAATGGACCAAACCTCAATCTTTTAGGAACAAGAGAACCTGAAATCTACGGGAATATCAGCTTAATAGATATTGAAAATAAGCTATCTGAGATATGCAGCAAAGAGAACCATTCTTTAGAGTCATACCAAAGTAACGCAGAACACGATCTCGTGAATAAGATTCATGAAGCAAAAGACACTAAAGTAAAGTGTATTATTTTTAATCCTGGAGCTTTTACTCACAGCAGCATAGCACTTCGCGATGCTCTTTCTGGCATAGACATACCCTTTATTGAAGTTCATATTTCAAACATTTATAGTCGAGAAGATTTCAGGAAAAAATCGTATTTGTCGGATATTGCAGATGGTGTAATCTCTGGACTAGGAACTGAGGGTTATGAATTAGCTCTTTCAGTTGCTTTAAAAAGATTTAGTTAATTAGGAACAAATATGGACATAAGAAAAGTAAAAAAGTTAATTGAAATGTTAGAAGAATCTAATCTTGAAGAGATTGAAATACAAGAAGGAGAAGAATCAGTTAGATTAGTGAAGAACAAGCCCTATAGTCCAGTACCCAATGAATCAATTTACTCTGATTCTAGTCAGATTGTTGAGGATGTTCGGCTTGGTAACCAAGAAGAATTAACCCAAGAACCATCTAAAGATGAAGGATTAGGAGATTTCATAAGCTCTCCTATGGTAGGAACGTTTTATGGCTCCGCCTCCCCAGGCTCTAAGCCTTTTGTATCGGTAGGAGATCATGTCAATGAGGGTGATGTTGTTTGTATAGTTGAAGCTATGAAAATGATGAATGAAATAAAATCTGAATTTTCAGGAAAAGTGTTATCCATTAATGTTGAGAATGAACAACCTGTAGAATACGGACAAACCCTTTTCGAAATAAGTAAATAAATGCTTACTAAACTTCTAATCGCCAACAGAGGTGAAATAGCCTTACGAATCTTAAGAGCAGCAAAAGAACTTAAGATTCCAACAGTGGCAGTTTACTCAGAAGCAGATAAAGATCTAATGCATGTAAAAATGGCAGATGAATCTATATGCATAGGTCCAGCTAATTCAGCTTTAAGCTATATGAATATTCCAGCAATAATAAGTGCTATGGAGTTGTCAGGCTCCGATGGAGTTCATCCCGGGTATGGGTTTTTATCAGAAAATCCAGATTTTGCAGAAAAAGTTGAGAAAAGTGGATTTGAATTTGTGGGACCACCAGCTTCTGTGATTAGGATGATGGGAAATAAAGTTTCTGCTAAGCAATTTGCTTTAGACTCAGGACTCCCGATAGTACCAGGATCTGAAGGTGCTATTACCAATGACCCCCATAAGCAAGCAGATAAAATAGGCTACCCTCTTATAATAAAAGCTGCATCAGGAGGGGGTGGTAGAGGTATGCGACGAGTTAATTCAAAACAGGATTTAGAGAGCTCTATTGCATTAACCCAACAAGAAGCAGGCACTGCTTTTGGTGACTCTACCGTGTATATGGAGAAATTTCTATTAACTCCAAGACATGTTGAAGTCCAAGTTTTGTCTGATAAGCATGGCAATACGCTCCATCTTGGAGACAGGGACTGTTCTATGCAAAGAAGACATCAAAAAGTTATTGAAGAAGCCCCTGCTTTTGATATTCCTGAGAATAAGAGAGAGGATATATTTACTAAATGTATAGCAGCCTGCAAGAAACTTAATTATGTTAGTGCTGGGACTTTTGAATTCTTATATGAGAATGGTAATTATTATTTCATTGAAATGAACACAAGAATTCAAGTAGAACATCCAGTAACGGAGAGCGTTACCGGACTAGACCTTGTCAAGCTCCAACTAAGAATTGCTAGAGGAGAAGAATTAAAAATTAAACAACAAGATGTTGTTATACAAGGCCATGCTATCGAGTGTAGAATCAATGCTGAAAATTCTGAAACTTTTATTCCTTCACCTGGAAAAGTAATTGATTATCATGCACCTGGTGGAATAGGTGTAAGAATTGATTCACACCTATATAACGATTATATAGTGCCTCCTTACTATGACTCTTTAATTGCTAAAGTTATTTGCAGAGCAAATGATAGAGAAGATGCTAGAGCAAGACTGGAAAGAGCACTAGAAGAAATGTACGTCTCGGGCATAGATACTAATTTAGATATGCATCGAAAACTTATTAAAGACCCAAATTTTATAAACGGCGGAGTGGACATCAACTACCTAGAAAATAAATATAAAATAGAAGGATAATATGTCTAACAAAGACAAACCTTATGAACCCGAAGAACTAGAAAGACAGATTCAGCAATTTTGGAATGAGAACGATATATTCTCAGTTACAGAAGATCCAGACAAAGAAAAATTCTTCTGTCTAAGCATGTTTCCATATCCAAGCGGATCAATCCATATGGGCCATGTAAGAAACTACACGATAGGAGATACCATCAGTAGATTCCAAAGAATGTTGGGAAAGAATGTTATGCAACCAATGGGATGGGATGCTTTTGGTTTGCCGGCTGAAAACGCCGCAATTAAGAATCAAGTATCACCTTCTGATTGGACTAAACAAAATATAGATTCAATGAAACTGCAATTTCAAAGAATGGGGTTTGCGTATGATTGGAAAAGGGAGTTTGCAACCTGTGATCCAAATTACTATAAGTGGGAACAGTGGTTTTTTCTGCAATTACTAGAGAAAGGTTTAGTTTACCAAGAAGAAGCAGAGGTAAATTGGGACCCTGTCGACAAAACTGTTTTAGCCAATGAACAAGTTATAGATGGCAAGGGATGGAGATCTGGAGTTGAAGTAGAAAAAAGGCTACTAAAACAATGGTTTCTTAAAATAACTGACTATGCAGAGGAATTATTAGAAGGGACTGAAAAACTTGAAGGTTGGCCTTCTCAAGTCAAGACCATGCAAAAAAACTGGATTGGTAAATCAGAAGGCATGGAATTTACTTATAAAATAAAAGGAACTGATGAAACAATTGGGGTTTATACAACACGACCAGATACTATTATGGGGGCCTCTTTTCTTGCCGTGTCTACAAGCCATCATATTGCGATAGAGGTTTCTAAGAAAAATGACGAGATTAAGAGATTTATCGAAGAACAAAATAAAATTAAAGTTGCTGAAGCAGATCTAGTCAAGCAAGAAAAGCTAGGAATTAATACAGGTCTTTTTGCTTTACATCCTTTTACAGGAGAAGAACTTCCTATCTGGATAGGAAATTTTGTTTTATCTGAATACGGATCAGGCGCATTAATGGCCGTCCCTGCTCATGACCAAAGAGACTATGAATTTGCAAAAAAATATAATCTGGAGATAAAACAAGTTATTGAGGGCTCTAACCAAGATAATATTGATAATGGAGCTATTCTTGAAAAGAATAGATTAATTAATTCAAATGAATTTAACGGACTCTATTTTGATGAAGCGTTCGAGGCTATAGAAAAAAAAGCAAAAGAATTGGGTTGTGGATTCCGTAAGACTAATTATAGATTGAGAGATTGGGGTGTCTCTAGACAACGCTATTGGGGGGTGCCCATACCCATCTTAAAAAATTCTAACGATGATATTTTTGCCGCCAATGAACTTCCCGTTCAATTACCAACAGATGTTAAATTGTCTGGAGTAAGCTCTCCGCTTGGGACATTAAATGAATTTCTTGAAGTAACGCAAGATGGGCAAAATTTAAAGAGAGAAACTGATACTTTTGATACTTTCTTTCAGTCATCTTGGTATTACGCAAGATTCGCTTCTTATAATAGCGATAATTCAATGCTTGATGAGAGAGCAAAGTACTGGCTACCAGTAGATCAATATGTAGGGGGTATAGAGCATGCCGTTTTACACCTGCTTTACTCAAGGTTTATCTATAGATGTCTTAGAGATTTAGACTTAGTAGAAGGAGAAGAGCCGTTTGACAATCTGCTATGCCAAGGCATGGTCTTGAAAGATGGATCAAAGATGTCTAAATCAAAAGGTAATACTGTAGAACCAGATGATTTGATCAAAAAATATGGTGCTGATACTGTAAGATTATTCTTGATGTTCGCAGCACCTCCAGATCAATCTCTTGAGTGGTCAGACCAAGGCGTTCAAGGCTCTTTTCGTTTTTTAAATAGAATCTGGAACCTAACGCAAGAGCATATAGCTTCAGGGATTCCTAAGGAATTAGAATTTGACAATGAAAATAAAGAAACACTTTCTCTTAGGATAAAAACTCATCAAACTATAAATAAAGTTAAAGATGAGTATCAAAGAAGACATTCCTTCAATACCGCAATAGCTGCTGTAATGGAACTTTCAAATAAAATTCCAAAAAGTTTTATAAATAATAAAGCTTCTACTGTTGAAAGATCGACGGCCCATGAAGCTATCAAAAATATCATCATAATGCTCGCACCTATAACACCTCACTTGTCTCAGCACTTATGGTGGGAACTGGGTGAAGATACTCCGATAATAGATCATATCTGGCCAGAAGCTGATGTAGCTCTATTGGTAGAAGAAACTGTAGAGATTGCAATCCAAATTAATGGCAAGCTGAGAGCAACCGTAGATTTAGATCCTAAAGCAAATCAAGAAACCTTTGAAGAGGCAGCCTTGAATGATATAAATATTCAAAAATTCTTAAAAGGGAAAGAAATCAAAAAAATTATTTTTGTTCCAGGCCGGCTTCTTAATATAGTAATATGAAAGGCTTTAGATTGACCCTGAATCTTAAATATTTACTGTTTATATTCTTATTAATTAGCCTTCAAAGCTGCGGATACAATCTTAGAGAAAGTCCTTCCTTTCTATCTAATAAAAATATAGCTGTTATTTCTGATTCTAATTCTCTTAACCGACTCTTCATAGAGGAGCTAAGAAAAGCAAATAATAATGTCTTGATTTATAAAAAAGAAGAAATTAATGATCTTGATCTAATCATTAATATTAATAATCATCAAACTAAAAGATTTTCTTCCGGCCAAGGAGCCGGGGCTAGGACCTTAGAAGTTAGAATAGACTACAATCTTGATTTTAGTCTTGAAAACCCAATGACCTCTAATAAAACCTATCACAAAATCAAAGATGTAAAATATCTTGCTTATGATGATTCTCAAATACTAGCCATGGAGACAGAAGAAAAAGATACCAATGTAGACTTCATCCAACTTGCTATAAAGAAAATAGAAATACTCTCCTCTACTTTTAAAGAATGAAAGTCTCTCCTCAAGATATTGAAAACTCACTTATTTCAGGCATTCAACCAATCTACGCTTTAATTGGTGAAGAATCTCTACAAATTCAAGAGTTAGTAGACCAAATTTGTGCTAAAGCTAAGTTAGAAGATTATGTAGAAAAAACTAACTACATTATTTCTAAACAAACAGATTGGTCTTTCCTTAAGGCTTCATCTGAAAATTATGATCTGTTCGGAGCTAAAAAAATTTTAGAAATTAAATTGATAGGAACAGGACCGGGTGTAGCCGGGTCAAAGGCTTTAAAAGATTACGCAATCAATCCAGATCCCTCTAAAGTGCTAATCATCTCAGCAGAGGGGTTAGAGAAGAAAACTCATTCTTCTGCTTGGATAAAAGCTCTTGAAGAAGCAGGATGCCTGATAATTATTAATTCCATAACTTTAAACCAACTCCCGAAATGGATTATAGAAACGGGGCAAAAGTACGAACTAGAAATTTCCTCAGAAGCTAGTCATCTACTTGCAGAAAAAACAGAAGGAAATCTTCTGGCTACTCTGCAAGAAATTAAGAAACTTGCTTTATTATTTCCTAATCAAAATATTGATATTAAAAAAATGGCCTCTTCTATCTCTGATTCTTCTAAATATGATATTTTTGATTTATCTAATGCCTTTATTGCCGGCAATAAGAAAAGAACGGCTATTGTTCTAGAATCCTTAAAAGCTGAAGGAACTCCTGAGACACTCATTTTATGGTCCTTATCGAGGGAATTAACAAATCTCTTTAAGGTAATGAATCAAAAATCAACAAAAGGCATATGGGGACCCAGGCATTATTTAAGCACTCTTGAAGAGTCTGCTAATAAAATTTCTTTGTCAGACCTGAAACGTGCGTTACAGCAAATAGCTAAAATAGACTCTTCAATTAAGGGCGGCAGTCAGCAAGATTCTTGGCAAGCCATTAGAGAACTGACTTTAACTTTCTAAACAAGAATATCTTGTCTTAATAACTCTATGGCCTTATAACCGATAGTGTTTTTGAAATCTTTCTCCAAAATAAGCTTATTATTTATTTTATGAACCATTCTTAAGACTTGAACGGAACTAGAGAACCAAATTTCATCCGCTTCTTCTATCTCTTTTACTGAGATTTCCCTCTCCATGACATTAAAATTATTCTTCCTTAAGAGATCAATCAAGTAATTCCTGGTAGTTCCACTAAGAATATTTTTAGATGTAGGCGGAGTGACTATTTCCTCACCAAATACAAAAAATATATTAGATTTAGCGCCTTCAGTTATATATCCATCTTTATAAAAAATAACTTCCTCGAGCCCCACATCATTCAATTCATTTAAAGTTAGTACATTTCCTAACAAAGTGATGGCTTTAATATCACATCTAGACCATCTTAAATCTTCTTTCATTCCAACATCTATCAAGGGCTCTTTAAAGTCAGGTTGGAGTAAATCAGTGGATAACTCAGACGACTCTATGAATAAAGTAGGAGCAGTTAACTTATCAGGAACGTGTGAACGTATTTTATCCTGGCCTCTAGTAACTTGTATATACACTGCCTGATTTTGAAATTTATTCCTTTGTAATAAATCTTCAATAATCGGCTCTAAATTGTTCCATTGACGAGGTTTGTCTATGGAAACTGCCTCTAGTGATCTTGCAAGTCTGGATATGTGCTCATCGTACAACAACATCTCACCCGAGTAAGATGGTATTACTTCATAAACACCATCTCCAAATAAAAAACCACGATCATAAGGAGAAATTGAAACTTCTTCTTTTCTATGAAACGAGTTATTTAAATACGCCCAAGACATCTACGAATTTAAGTTTCTTCATCTGTAAGGAACCTATAAGTCAATAACTTTACGTTGGACCATGCCCGTCCAAAGAAACCTAAAGATTCAACATTTTCTGAAGAAATAAGTTCTACAGATTTTAAAACTTCTCCATCTAAAGAAAGGGTAATTCTTCCTACAACTTGTCCTTTACTTAAAGGGGCTTGCAAATAATCATCAAGCTCAACAACAGGTTCAATTCTTTTAAAATCTCTTGGCGTGAGCGTTATATAAACATCTTTAGCAGATTCCAAGCTAATTGTTTCCTGCTCTCCTCCCCAAACTTCTTCTACTTTGATGCTTTTATTTACTGAAAGAATCTTCTTTGTTCTAAAGTACCTAAAACCATAATCTAACAAACGACGGTTGTCAGTCAGCCTTCGTTTTTCACTGCTACTCTTCAATGTAACAGCTATAAGCCTTGTATCATTTCTTACGCCAGAAGAAACTAAACAGTAGCCTGCGCTCTCTGTATGTCCTGTTTTCATTCCATCAATGGAGTCATCCTGCCAGAGCAGACTGTTTCTATTTCTCTGTTTAATATTGTTAAAAGTAAAATATTTCTCTTTATAAATTGAATAATGGTCAGGAAATTTCTCGATTAACTTCTGAGATAACAAAGCAAGATCTCTAGCGGTAGAATAGTGTTCCGAATCTGTTCCGCCCCAAACATTTACAAAATTTGTATTATCAAGACCAAGGTCTCTTACATAGACCATCATTAGGTCAACAAAACCTTCCTCCGAGCCAGCTGTGTGTTCAGCTAATGCACAACTGGCATCATTGCCAGACTGGATAACCATGCCTTTAATGAGATCAGAAACTAAGACTCTTGAGCCTTCTTTAATGAACATTTTTGACCCGCCTTTCCTCCAACAGTTCTCACTAATAAAAACTTCTTCATCGGCACTAATAAAGCCTTTATCAATTTGGTCCGCAACAACATAACCCGTCATAATTTTTGTAATGCTTGCTGGTGCAACTCTCTCATCCGCACCTTGTTCGGCCAGAATCCTTCCTGAAACTGCATCTTTTAAAATAAAGTATTGCGCATTAACCGAAGGCGGCTCTGGAATAAAACTTTCTTCAGCAAAAAGAAGCTGTATCGGCATTAACCCAATAATCAAGATCTTAAAAGTAAATAAACAAAACCTCTTCATAATTTTCTCTCTTAAAAGAATTTAGAAAGTGACTTACTAAATTCTAAAACTGCCATTACATAAAGCTTACTTCGATTATATCTCGATAGAGAATAATAATTATCAAAGCCCAACCAATACTCGTAGCCATTATCTAACTGAAGCTCAATGGGTACTACCTTTAAATTTCCTGTAACTGGTTCTTTTGGTGATAAACCCATCAAATTTGCATCATTTAATGTCATATAGGGTTTAAAAGCTGATTTAAGATTACCTTTCCCAGGTATTATTAAAGTTTGTCCTTGCACAATCTGGTTATAGTTTTCTAGGTTATTATTCTTAGCAATTAAAGAAACAGAAGTTCTATATTTTTTTGCAATTAGTGAAAGATTTTCTCCAGAATTAATTTTATGACTTTTATCTGAACCAAGGCGGCTCCCAGTAAAATTTGTCATTATAGCAACCGGTATATTCGATTTCCATTTCCCTTTTTTACTCAGAAAGTTAGCTACGCTACCAATAGCATCAACTGGGTTGGACAAGAGATCTCTTACACTATCTCCATCAAAATCTACTGCATAATTTCGATAGCTGTCTGGCATAAATTGACCGTACCCCATAGCGCCTGCAATTGAACCTTTAATTTCTTTAGCATCAAATCCCTCTTCTCTGCAAAGTAGCAAAAACTCTTCTAGTTGAGTCCTAAAGAAATTTCCTCTTCTTGGGTAATCAAAAGAAAGGGTCATCAAGGAGTCTATAACCTTGATGTTTCCTTGGATTCTGCCGTACCTTGTTTCAATACCGATTATTGAAGCAATGATTGAAGCAGGGACACCATATAAATCTTCTGCTCTTTTTAGAGCTCCTCTATGCTCCCTTATAAACTCACTTCCAGATTCTAATCTTGCTTCTGTAACCATCATATTTTTATAACGGGTCCACGTCATAGTTCCCTCAGGTTGCCTATCCATAATACGAACTACTTTTTCTTGAAAAACTGAGTTAGATAATAAAACCATCAGTTTATTTCTATCAAAACCATGTTTTAAACTCATATTATCAACAAAAGTAGACACCTCATCTCTCGATGAATAATTACCTGTAACTTGTGAATATATGTTTAAAGGAATTAACAACAACCCTAATGCGATGGAATTAATCACTTTGTTCTTTATATTTACCATCCGCTTCTTTTTTTTACTGATAAAACAAATCCAAAAGCTAATAAATGAGTAGCTAACGACGTTCCACCTTGACTAACAAGAGGCAATGGAACACCTACTACAGGAATTATACCGACTACCATAGAAATATTTATTAAAATAAAAATGAGAAAGATAAAACCTATAGAAGCAGAAGCAAGTCTACCAAAAATAGTCTCGGACCGAAATGCTATAAAAAAGATCCTATAGATTATTATTGCATACGCTAAAAATAATAAAATTATTCCCAGCAAACCTAATTCTTCAGCTATAACTGCAAAGATAAAATCTGAATGACTTTCTGGTATAAAATCAAGCTGGCTTTGGGTTCCTGACAAGTACCCCTTCCCAAAATACCCACCAGAACCAATTGCTGTTTTTGACTGCGCAATATTCCAGCCTGTACCCAATGGGTCCGCATTAGGATCAAAGAAAGTCATTATTCTTTGTTGTTGATAAAGGCTCAATCCAGCATAAATAAAAGGGGAAAAAATTCCTATTAAAATTAAAGAAAGGATAATAATAAGAACAGGAAATCCAGTTAGAAATATAGGTAAGAATCCAGAGGCAAATACTATTAATGCAGTACCTAAATCTGGCTGTTTATAAATTAAAAAAGAAACCAGTAAAACTGCCATAAGTGAAATAAACCACTCAGAATACTTTGGTTTTAATTCTTTCCTTGTTAAGAAAGCAGCTATTGATAAAGGCAAAATTAAGCGTATCACTTCGGAAGGTTGGAAACTAAATAGACCTAGATCAATCCATCTCTTTGTTACCTGACTGTCATCGGGAAAAATCAATACATAAATAAGCATTATCAATCCTATCCAATATAAATTAATAAGAATGTTCTGATAAGCAACTGAACTAAGTTGAGCAATAATAAGCATTCCTAAAAAACCAAGAACCGCATAGGCCAGTTGTCTTAAGACCATTGATTCAGATTGACCGCTAGCGCTGTATAACATAAAGAGACCAAATCCCAGAACTACCAAAACAGAAAAAACTAATATGTTATCTTTAAAAATTAGAGAAAGTGAAAATCTCGAAGAAGAAAAAGGTTTATTGAGATTATAGTCTAAAGGCCTATTAGACATCTGAATCCTGTTTTCTTTGATAGTTGTTAATAAGTAATTTTGCGATAGGCGCTGCTACAGCACTACCTGACTCTCCATTCTCTATAACCACCACTACGGCTAAATTAGGATTAGGTATTGGACCATAGCCAATAAAGATAGCGTGGTCTCGCTTCATAATATCTCGACGAACATCCTCATATTCTTCTTGAACGCTTAAATTTTCTTCTGTTAAGCTTTTAATTTGAGCTGTTCCTGTTTTTCCTGCTATTAACACATCTTCTTTGTTATAAATGTTGTGCGCCGTTCCGTTCCAAGAATTAATAACAGAAATCATCGATTCTTCTATCTTGTTCCAGTTTTTTTCATCTTTAATTCTAACTTGGTTTAAAAGTATAGGTTCAACAAAAGAGTCATCAATTCTTTCTACTAAACTTGGCTTATACACCTTGCCTTTTGTTGCTAAAACAGAAACAGCTACAGCAAGTTGAAGTGGTGTTGTTGTTATATATCCTTGACCAATTCCAAGATTAATTGTGTCGCCAACATACCAGGCATCACCTGTCATTCCCAACTTCCAATTTCTAGTGGGCAAAACCCCCTCTCCTTCACCTACTAGGTTAATTCCTGTCTTCTTACCAAAACCAAAGGGTTTTAGGAAAGAATAAATTTTATCAACTGTTGTTTTGAATGCCAGCTCATAAAAATATACATCTGATGATTCAACAATAGCTTTCTTTAAATCTACAGCCCCATGACCTTCTGGCTTCCAACCTCTGTATTTTCGGCCTTCTCCATTAATCTGAAAAAAACCTTTGTCTTCTATTTTAATATTCCAATCAATTAATCCATTTTCTAAACCCAATAAAGCAAGAAAAGGCTTTAATGTTGAAGCCGGAGGATAATTACCAGAAATAGCTCTGTTGAAGAAAGGAGCATCAGTGTCAGAAATAAGAAATTTTATATCTCCCTTAGCAGTTTCATTAAGAATATTTGGATCGTAATCGGGAGAACTAACAAGAGCTTTTACGTATCCATTATTTGGGTCAAGCGCTACGACCGCCCCCTTTCTCCCTTTAAGCTCTCTTCTTGCTAATTCTTGAAGTTCTTTGTCTAAACTGAGGAATATATTTTTTGCCTTGGAAGGTAAAACTTTCTCTAACTCTCTTACTTCTTTTCCGTGCACGTCAACTTCTAAAGTTCTATAACCAATCTTACCTCTTAATTCATTTTCATATGTTTTCTCTAAACCCGATTTCCCTATCCTAGAATCTATAAGGTATCTATATTCTTCAACATCTTGTCTTTCTTGACTTGAAATGGCTCCTGTATATCCGATGACATGAGCAAATAAAGGCCCATTTATTACGTACCGCTTTAAATAAGCATCTATATTTACAGATGGCCATCTTTCTTTATGTAGCAAGTATTTAGCTACCTGCTCTTCTGTCATATCATCTATCAAAGTAAGATTTATATTTCTTGAACTAGAAGAGGTAACATTGAAGAAAGATTGAATAACCTCCTGAGATATACCAATACTTTTTTGGATATCACTAATAGTAGAAACAACATCTTCTGTGCTATTAAGACTGATAGTAAGTTTTTGAGAAACAATATTTTCCACTATTACACTGTTGTCGTTAGACAAAGCTATAAGACCTCTTGAAGGATAAACAGGAATCCTGACAATCCGATTCTTTTCTGATTCCGTTACATAATTTTCTTGATCTATGACGGTAAGATTTAGGATCTGAATAACACTAGCTAATGAAATAATAAAAAGAAAAACCATAATTATCTTCGATCTTCTTTTAAGGCCTTTAAGGCTAGACTCTTGGCTTTGTAGATCAGAAATATGTAGCATACTTAACGGTGATAGGGGTGATTCTGTGTCATTGACCACACTCTGTAAATCTGTTCAATAATCATTACAGGAACTATTGCATGAGGAAAAGTTAAAGGCGAAAGAGACCAGTTTTCATTAGATTTATCGAGGCAATTTTGGCTCAGTCCATCAGGACCACCTATTAAAAAAGTTAGATTATTAGTTGCTGTAAGCCAACCTTCAAACCTAGATTTTAATTGGAGAGTGTCCAGGCTTTTACCTGATTTATCTAGACAGACAAGATAACTTCTCTCTTTAACCGCTGATAAAAGAAGTTCACTTTCTTGAAAAATAGTCTTATCTTTATTGTAATTTGAAGTTCTTTTAAGCGGTTTTAGGCCATTCCAATTTACTTTGATAGATTTATTAAATCGCGAAGAATAATCTTCAAAAGCTTCTTTTGCCCAACTAGGTCTACTACTTTCTATAGTAAGAAAGTTAATATTCATCTATAAATCTGGATCCCATAAACCTTCCAGATCATAGAAATCCCTTGCTTGACTGGTCATAAGGTGAACAATAACATCTCCAGCATCAACCAAAATCCAATCATCTCCTATACTCCCCTCAACTCTTACAGGTTTAATTTTATTGAACTTTAAGCCATCTATCACACTCTCACTAATAGCTTGAATATGTCTATTAGAAGTGCCAGATGCAATCAACATGTAGTCAGTCATTGAACTCAATTTCTGCACATCTATGGCTATAGGATCAACTGCTTTTATATCAATTAAACTCTCAAAAACTATGTCTTTCATCTTGGAAGTGTTCATATGTTCTTAGTATACAATTTTCCTGCTTCTATATAATCACTGACATCTTCTAAGATTAAATCACCAACCCCTTCGCCGCATCCTATATTTTTTCTTACTTGCGTTGATGAAATATTTACTGGATCAATATCCACGATAAGAATATTACCCGCCCCTTCTTCGAGAAGACCTATATCAGCAACCTGCCTATCCTTGATAAGACTTTGAGCCTTGCTTGTTGTGTCTATCTTAGAGCCAGGCCTAGCCATTACTAATATATTAACTAGATCAATAAACTCTTCCCATTCAAACCAGCTATCTATCTCAGAAAATGCATCAGAACCCATAATCCAAACTATCCTATCTTCACGAAATTCATTTAAAATCTCTCTAGCAGTGTGAATAGCATATGAAGGTCCTTTTCTATGAATTTCTCTTTCATCAATTGAGATTTGATTGATTCCTTGGAAAGCAAGATAGACCATCTTTAGTCTGTCATTATTTGAGCCTATCGAAGCACGATGAGGAGGCACGCCGTTAGGAATTACCTTAATTTCATCAAAAGATATTAATTGAAGAAGGTTTAGAATTATTTTTGTATGACCGTTATGTACAGGATCAAATGTACCTCCAAACACACCAATTAATTTAGACATTAGTTAAGCGCCTCTTATCTGCGCATTACCTTTTACTAAGTATTTTTGTGAAGTTAGCCCTTCTAAACCAACCGGTCCTCTTGCGTGGATTTTATCTGTTGATATTCCAACTTCAGCCCCTAAACCATATTCAAAACCGTCTGCCCAGCACGTAGGAACATTGTGCATCACAGAACTTGAATCTACTTTCTTCATAAAGTACTTTGCGTTGTCTTCATTTGAAGTGACTATTGAGTCGGTATGTGCTGAACCGAATGTATTAATATGGTTGATGGCTGAGTCTAGATCTTTAACTAATTTGATTGATAGTATTGGTGCTAAATATTCAGTTACCCAATCTTCACTATTAGCCAATTTTGCATTAATAATCTTACAAGTCTTTTCACAGCCTCTTAATTCTACTCCGGCTTCAATCAACTTGGAGCTTAATTCAGGCAAAACTTTTGTAGATACTTCTTGGTGTATTAAAAGAGTTTCCATGGCACCACATATACCATACCTATAAGTTTTTGCGTTGAGTGTTATGTTAATCGCTTGCTCTAAATCTGCTTCTTTATCAATATAAACGTGACATATGCCATCTAAATGTTTAATTACCGGTATTCTAGCCTCTTCCGAAATTAACTTGACCAAGCCTTTGCCTCCACGAGGGATAATAACATCAACAAATTCTTCCATTCTTAACAAGGCTGTGACTGCCTTTCTATCTGTCGTATTTACAATCTGAATAATATTTTCCGATAAACCTGCTCTCTTTAATCCTTGATTTAAACATTCAGCTATAACTGAATTAGATAAAATTGCCTCAGACCCTCCTCTTAGTATGCAAGCGTTTCCGGATTTTAAACATAATGCAGCAGCATCAGCCGTAACATTAGGTCTTGATTCGTAAATAATACCTACAACACCTAAAGGGACACGCATTTTACTGATCTCTAAACCCGATGGTGTAGGCTTCAAATTTTCTATCTCTCCTACCGGATCAGGAAGATCTGCTACTATTTTTAAGCCGGATATCATTCCATCTATTCTCGCTTCAGTTAATTCAAGGCGATCTATCAAAGCATCTCCAATAGCCTTTTGTTTTGCTTTCTCTAAATCAACCTTATTGCACTGTAAAATCTCGTCTCGACGAGTGTCAATTTCCTCAGACATATAAAGTAAAGCATTATTCTTTATCTCTGTAGATACCATTGCCAAATCCGCAGCTGCGCTCCTAGCAGCCGCCCCCAGGGAGTTCATATAATTATTTATGTCTTTACTATCTTCCATAACCAAATATTCTATAGGAAAGCTTATTTAAATAGTGATTATAAGATGTTTGATATAGATGGAGTAATTCTATGGTTGCAACAGAATCCTGAGTGGGTTGCCTGGGGTCTTTTCTTTGCAGCTTTTGTTGAGTCTTTTGCAATAATCGGAATCTTCGTTCCTGGAGTTGTCTTACTCGCCATAATTTCAGGAATGGCTGCTTCCGCAGATATGAACGTTGCCTCTGTCTTAATCATTGTCTACTCTGCCAGTTGTATTGCTGATATATCTAGTTATTTCATAGGTATGAGACTACATAAAAGAATTGATTCTATTTGGCCTTTCAGAACCAATCCGGGTTGGCTTATAAAAGGCAGAGAATTTTTTAAAACTTACGGAGTCTTAGGAGTATTTATAGGAAGATTTATTGGCCCTGTTAGGCCAGTTATGCCTATAACTGCTGGTTCAATGGGCATGAAATTTAAACATTTCTTAGGGATAGACCTTTTTTCAGGATTAATATGGGCTCCGCTCTATTCTTTACCAGGGTTCTTTGCAAGTAAAGTGTTGTTTGAAGGTTTAAGCAACTTAGCTTTGTTAGCTGGTTTTCTTGTAATTACTATCCTAGCTATTTTTCTTTTTTCTAAATTTAACAAGAAATTAAATCACAAAAGGGAAAATAAGAATGTCTGAACAAACTACCCCTTGCAAAAATTTTGTTTACACAAATATAAGAGTAGGCGCCTATTATTTATAACAAAAGGAGAAAAACATGTCACAAAAGAATTCGAAAGAAATAAGGTCAACTGTAACGAGCGACGGGAATATAGAAATCTCTATAGCTAAGGTGGAAAAACCTACGCCTTCAGAAAATGAAGTTTTAATAAAAGTAGAGGCCTCTCCTATTAATCCTTCTGATTTAGGACTTCTAATCAGTTTTGCAGCCGACCTTGATAGTCTGAATGTTTCAGGCTCGGGAGATGAAACTGTTGCAAAAATGAAAATACACCCAGGTTTAATGAAGGCCATGACTCCAAGACTGGACCAATCCATGAAAGTTGGTAATGAGGGTGGTGGAGTTATAGAAGATGCTGGCGCAGATGCTAAGCAGCTTATAGGTAAAACAGTTGGTGTAGCGGGTGGTGCTATGTATTCACAATACAGGTGCGTGGCGGCTAGCAGTTGCTTGGTCATGGATGACAGTACGACTTCAGCAGAAGCAGCCTCTTCTTTTGTTAATCCTTTAACAGTATTAGGATTTATTGAGACCATGAAATTAGAAAATCATAGTGCTATTTTGCATACGGCAGCTGCATCCAATTTAGGACAAATGCTTGTAAAAGTTTGTAAAGACGACTCAGTGCCTCTTGTAAATATTGTTAGAAAATCTGAACAAGTTGATCTTCTTAAAAATCTTGGTGCAGAGCATGTATGCAACACTAGTGAGCCTGATTTTATGGATAGTTTAGTGAATGCGTTAGTAGCAACAGGTGCGACTTTAGGCTTTGATGCTACCGGAGGAGGAAACGAAGGTAAGCTTGCTGGTCAAATACTATCAGCCATGGAAATAGCAGCTAATAAAACTGCTAAAGAGTACAGCAGATACGGATCCGATACCTTCAAACAGGTCTATATCTATGGCGGATTAGATCAATCACCTACCATTTTAAATAGGTCATTTGGCATGCAATGGGCCCTTGGAGGATGGCTCTTAACTCCTATGATAGGTAAAATTGGTATGGAGAGATTTCAACAGATGAGAGAAAGAGTTGCCAAAGAGATTAAAACAACTTTTGCCAGTCATTACACTCAAGAAATATCTTTTGAAGAAATGCTTCAGCCGGAAACCATTAAAGCTTATGCTAAACAAGCTACTGGTGAAAAATACCTAGTAACACCACACAAGACTTAGTAAATAAATTAGGAGAGGTATATGGGAGAAATTGCAAAAGTAAATAATATTGATATCTGGTGGGAGGACTATGGAGATAAATCCAATCCTACTGTATTACTAATTATGGGTGCAAATGCAAATTGCATGCAATGGCCAGATCAACTCATAGAAGAATTAGTAGCAAACGATCTCCATGTTTTAAGATTTGATAATAGAGACGTTGGGAAAAGTACTTGGTTTAATAAGGAAACTTTTATTTCTAAAATTGCGAAACTTCTTCCAATGAGTGTTTCTAGTAAATTAATCAATTATGTTTTTGGTGCTCTAACGGATGAAGAAGGAAATTTTGTACCTTCTGAAACAGCGAATTCAAAATACGACCTTAGTGATATGGCTAAAGATGCTATTGCTTTGATGGATCATCTCAGTATCGATAAAGCTCATATAGTTGGAGCTTCTATGGGAGGAATGATAACTCAGGTCATTGGCTTAGATTACCCAGAAAGAACCTTAACTTTAACACCCATAATGTCTAGCCCTGGTATGGGGGACCCTAATTTATCAGGCATGACACCAAGCCTTGTAGAAGGAATAAAAGAATCATTTTTACTTAACATTCAAGGCAAGTATGAGGATGGAGTGGTAAGAATTTACAAAGAGTTAACTGGTTCAAGATTTCCTTTCGATGAAAAGAAATTTAGAGAAGAATTGAAGCCTATCATGGCACATGGTCATAACCCACATGCTGGACATGGAGATGCTGTAGGCGCTAGTCCCAACAGAAAAGAGAGGCTTAATGAAATTAGAGTTCCTACTTTAGTTATACATGGTACGGAAGATGCAATATTACCTTTAGATCACGGTATGGTTTTATTTGACACTATTCCTAATGCTAAAAAATATATTATGGATGGTGTAGGTCACGAAATTCCAGAACAACTGCTTCCAGAAATTATTAATGAGATGCTAACTCTGTTTAAAGGTTCTAACGGATAATTAAATCTTTTCTGAACACTAGAATAAAACCCCAAATGAAAAAGGTTTTTTTATTAATTTCTCTGCTCAGTACCTTTTATCTCTTCTCTGAGGAGAAAGAACAGATTACCCACCTGAATGGCATAGACATATGGTGGCAAGCTCAAGGAGACCCAAAAAACCCTGCTGTCCTATTGATCATGGGACTAAACTCAAATAGTAAAGTTTGGTCAGAAAATTTTATTAAAAAATTATCAGATGAAGATTTTTATGTAATTGTTTATGACAACCGTGATATAGGTAAAAGCACCTGGGTTACCGAGGAGCCTTTTCTTATAAGCTTTATAAAAACTCTACCTACTTTCATCATTGAGGCTTTCGTGAATGCTATCTTCAATGTTATGTTTGACGAAAATGGTCGTTTTAATATGGAAGCAGTTCCAGCGGAATATAACCTTAACGATATGGCTATGGATGGACTTTCATTACTTAATCATTTAGGTATAGATGAAGCTCATATAGTAGGAGCTTCTATGGGAGGTATGATCGCTCAAGTTATGGCCTTAAATTATCCGGAAAAAGTGTTAACTCTTACCGCTATTATGACAACACCAGGATTCGATACCAAAGGACTTTCAGGACCTACTCAGATATTTAAAGAAGCCATGAGAGAATCTTTTTTGCTTAATTTGCTCGAAAAAGAAGAGGAAGCTTTGTTTATAATAGAAAGAGCTCTAACGGGATCACGATTTCCTTTTAATGAGAATAGTTTTAAAGAAAAAGCAAAAATGAGGATAAACCAAGGAATTAATATATCCAATGCCCAAACAGCAGCAGTAGGCGCCAGTCCTAATAGGTTCAGCCGATTGAAAGAAATAAGTATGCCAACCTTAATTATTCACGGAACAGAAGATCCTCTTATACCAATTGATCATGGAATGTCCTTAGTAGATAATATTCCAGGCGCAAAAAAATTGATTCTTAGTGGTGTGGGACATGAAATACCGGATGAATTGCTTACAGAAATTATTCCTACTATATCGGACCATTTAAAATTCAATTAAAATAAAGAAAACAAAAGATAAAAATGACACAAACTTATCCAGACCATCCAAACTTAAACGGCAACTATGCTCCTTTGCGAATGGAGTGTGAAGTCAATGATTTAATTGTAGAGGGAGAAATTCCTCAAGACCTTTATGGTAGTTTCTACAGAAACGGTCCTGATCCTCAATTCCCACCCCTTAATCAATACCATTGGTTTGGTGGAGATGGAATGGTTCATGCTTTTCATTTTGAAAACGGTCGTGTCTCGTACTTAAACCGATGGTCAAAAACTTCTAAATGGCAACAAGAACGCAAAGCGGGAAAATCTCTTATAGATGGTTTAAGTCCAATGAACTCGGATCCGCAGTGGGATCCAAAGGGTGAGGATGGAACCGCTAATACCAGTATTATATTTCATGCTGGGAAATTATTGGCTCTAGAGGAAGCTCATGTTCCGTTCGAATTAGATCCCATAACTCTGGAATCAAAAGGTGCATATGATTATGGAGGAAAATTAAAATCTCCGATGACAGCTCATCCTAAAATTGACCCCGTCTCAGGTGATATGTACGGATTTAGTTATACGGCAGGAGATTTCTTTAGTTCAAAAATGAGTTATTTTGTTATTAATTCAAAAGGTGAACTTAAATCTTATGAAGAATTTGAGGCGCCCTTTGCCAGTATGGTTCATGATTTTATGGTTACTGACCAACATATTATTTTTCCTATTTTTCCTCTGACTATAGATTTTGATAGAGTTGTAAAAGGTCAGTCACCAATTGCTTGGGACCCTGACAAAGGCACACATGTTGGTGTTATGCCAAGGGATGGAACCGTTCAAGATATTCAATGGTTCGATAATGAAGCGAAATATGTTTTTCACCCAATGAATGCTTATACGAAAGATGGAAAGATTATAGCTGATGTCATGCAATTTGAAGAAGCCCCTCTATTTCCACATGCTGACGGCGCCAAAGGCGATCCAAAGAAAGCGGAAGCAAGATTAAACCGATGGGAAATAGATCTCGAATCTAATTCCAAATCTTTTAAATCTGATTACTTAGATGGAGACATGGGCGAATTCCCACGTCTCGATGAAAGACGAAGCATGCTTGAATATAGGCACGGGTATTACGCTGCAGGAATTGGTGGACATCCTGACGGGTATTCTTTTAATTCCGTTGTTCATCGCGACCACATAAAGGGGACTAAGGAATCTTATACGTTAAATAAATACGACACTTTGGGTGAGCCTGTATTTATTCCAAAAAATCAAAAATCTGAAGAAGGTGATGGCTATTTACTGACCATTGCTCACAGAGGAGCTGAAAATAGATCTGACTTATTAATATTAAATGCCAATGACGTAAGCAAAGGGCCCATAGCAATTGCAAAGCTTCCTCACAGAATCCCTTACGGTTTTCACGGAAACTGGCGTCAGGGTAATTAAAACTTATGACTTTAAAAAACTACAAGAATAGACAGTGGCTGCTTTCTAGTAGACCCAAAGGAATGGTGTCACAAAAAAACTTTGATTGGTTAGAAAGTGAAGTACAAACTCCAAAAGAAGGTGAATTTCTTGTAAAGAACTTATATCTAAGTTTTGATCCAGCTCAGAGAGGTTGGATGGAAGACAAAAAAAGTTATGTGCCGCCGGTAGGGCTAGGCGAAGTTATGAGGGCAAGCTCTATTGCACAAGTTATTGAATCAAAAAATCCTGATTTCAAAGAAGGAGATATAATCCAAGGAATATTTGGTTGGCAAGACTTTGCGATCAGTGATGGCAAAGGAATAATGAACGCCGCTCATGTACCGGCTGATATTCCTATTACAGCACCTCTAAGCGTGTTTGGAATTACAGGCCTTACTGCTTATTTTGGCCTATTAGATATTGGGAAACCCAATGCAGGAGATACAGTATTAGTCTCTGGGGCTGCTGGAGCAACGGGGTCTATAGCTGGACAGATAGCAAAAATAAAAGGCTGTAAAGTCATAGGAACTGCTGGTGGTGCTAAAAAATGCAGGTGGTTAACAGAAAAAGCTAATTTTGACGTTGCTATTGATTACAAAACGGCTGATCTAGGCTCGACTCTCCAAGAATTATGTCCCGAAGGTATTAATGTAATTTTTGATAATGTTGGAGGTGAATTCTTAAACACCTCTCTCTTAAGAATTGCCCAAAATGCCAGAATAGTAATCTGCGGAGCTATTTCAGGTTACAACGAAGAAGTGCAACCTCCTGGACCTTCCAACTACATTTCTCTTATTATTCAAAGAGCTAAAATGGAAGGGTTCATTGTTTTAGACTATGCCAATCAATTCAAAGATGCAGTAGAAGAGTTGAGTACTTGGGTAAAAGAAGGAAAAATTGTTTATCAAGAAGATATTGCTG
Source organism: Gammaproteobacteria bacterium (assembly GCA_015660645.1). Taxonomy (GTDB): domain Bacteria; phylum Pseudomonadota; class Gammaproteobacteria; order Magnimaribacterales; family Magnimaribacteraceae; genus CAJJAM01. The sequence continues at coordinate 46,457 of DQKS01000070.1, read as the reverse complement.
AGGGATTAGAAAATGCTCCAGAAACTCTTCTGAGATTATATTCTGGAAAAAATATAGGCAAGCAACTTCTAAAAGTTTCTGATCCTGATTAATTAAATCTTAACTTCTAAACTTTCTAAGTAATTCCTCTAGGGAATCTAATCTAATCTGATTGGAACTAGACTCTAGTATTAATTGCTTGTCGAGAGGAGAGATTGGTAAAAGGCTTGCTAGATTATAAGCAACACTAGATGAACTAGAGAAATCTATTTCTAACTGAAGTTTTTTAATCTCAGGGTGTTCAGAAATTTCTCTAAGAACTCTCCAAATATTTTTATAATCTTCTTCTAAACAACTATCATTAGCTTCCTTTAACTGCATAACACTACCTATGAGCAGACCATCTTCTTGCTCTTTCCGATCTAATATTTGTACTCTGTGTTTTCCCTGAACAGTTATACCTAAAAGTCCATTCTCTAATTGATTGAAATCCACAACTTCTACATAAGTACCAGTTGCTGAATGTTGTTCAGATTTAAGGCTAACTCCCGCCTCTTTCTTGATCAAAACAATACAAAACCCTTTTCCTTTACCTAAACAATCCTTCACCATATCAAGGTAACGAGGCTCAAAAATTTGTAATGGTAAATATGCACCTGGAAGAACATTTATTGTTAAAGGAAATAAAGCTACTTCTTCTGGCCTATTAGTTTTCTCTTGCATAAGATTCTACTTGTTTCCACACTCTTAGAAGATTGCCGCTCAAGATTTTTCTAATATCTTCTCTTTTATAGTCTCTATTAAGGAGTTCCTTAATAAGGTTAGGATACATAGATACATCCTTAAGACCTTCGGGGAGCGAATCCCCTACCCCATCAAAATCAGAACCTAAACCAACATGATCTATTCCAACGAGAACCACAACCCTGTCTATATGGTCTGCAACAAGCGAAACATTTGCATAGGGGAAGGGATTTTTACTCATAAATTCAGCTTTCACTTTATCTATGTCTTCTTTGGAGGAATTTTCTAAATCAATAACTTGATCATTTATATACTTCTTTATCTTATCAAAATAGAGACCAGGAGCTTCTGTAATAAAACTACTACCAAAATTTATCTGTATCACTCCGCCCTTCTTTGCTAAAGCCTTCAACATTTCATCATCAACATTTCTTTTAAACCCCGGAGTAAAATGTCTTAAAGATGAATGGCTTGCTATGACTGGCGTGTTACTAATTTCTATGGCTTGGTAAAAAGCATCATCATTAACATGTGAAATATCTACCATTATCCCAACCGAATTCATCTCCTCTATTAATTGCTTTCCAAAATCACTTAAACCACCCCATTGGATATTTTCATCATAAGATGAATCGCTAATATGATTAGTTTTAGAGTGAGTTAAAGTTATATACCGTATTCCTCGATCATAAAAAAACTGAACTCTTGATAAATCACCCTCTATGGGTGCTCCGTTTTCCATTCCCAAGACCACTCCTAAAGTATTTTTAATATCAAGAGAAGATATGTCATCTGTTGATTTAATTAAGGTAAATTTATCAGGGCTAAGAGTAATGATGTCCTCAACCATGTCGATGAGATTATTAGCCACTTCATACGCACTTCCATTTTCTTCTGTCTCAGCCGGTAAATATATTGAAAAAAATGGAACATTCAACCCCCCACTTTTCGCTTTAGTAAAATCAAAATTACCTGTCGTCATTTTAGAGATATCATCAATTTCCTGACCTGACTGATGTTGTTCCCACAATCTGTAAGGCGCATCAATATGTGTATCAACTATTAGCATTTCTGAAGCTATTTGTTCACTTAAATTAGGCGGATCCGTTTCGGTGCAGCTTATTAAAAAACACGAAACTAAACTTACGTATAAAATTCTAATCATTGCCCTTTAACGCCTTGAATAAGGAAGCAGGCAAGCCATCAAAGCTGCCATTTGACATAGTTATAAGCAGGTCATTGGGTTGTAATGATCCCATAACATCTTCAACTGTTTCTTCGATAGAAGAAATAATCTTAGTCTTAGCAGGTGCATTAACCTTTAATAAATCTAATTGATCACTATTGTTGCTCTTCCAATAAACTACATCAGCATCTTCCGTAGCTGAATGAAGGACATCATCGTGAAAACCTGATTTCATAGTATTAGATCTCATCTCTATTAGAGCAATTATGCGACTAGATTTATATTTATTTCTTAAACCCTTTAAAGTTGTCTTTATAGCAGTAGGGTGATGAGCAAAATCATCCATTAGAATCACTTCGTCAGTTTCTAAAATAAGTTCCTGTCTTCTAGCAACTCCTAAAAATGATTCCAAAGCCTTAAGAGCATCTTCAACCTTTGTACCAAAATTCTTACACGCTAATATAGCACTCATCGCATTCATGGCATTATGTTCGCCAAGCATAGACCAATTTAAAGTACTTACAGTTTCTCCACTAACTATTTGAGATGAAGAAAAATCTTCTGTTAAGGCTTTATAATAGTTTGTAGAGTCTTTATTGCCACTAAAGCCTATTTTTCTACTCCAGCAACCAAGTTCAAGTAAAGTCTTAATGTTGACATCCGTTTCAGGAAAAATTATTGATGCCTCTTCCTTCATTGTCCTAACAAGATGATGAAATTGCTTCAAAATTTGAGAAAGATCAGAATATATATCAGCATGATCAAACTCAATGTTATTCAGCACTAAGACATCTGGATGATAATGAATAAATTTTGCCCTTTTATCGAAGAAAGCAGTGTCATATTCATCCGCCTCAATTACAAAAATTTCATCCGAACCTAATCTTGAAGAAGCTTCAAAATTATTTGGCTTACCTGCAATTAAATAACCAACATTTTTTCCTAAATATTCGAAAATCCAAGCAATCATTGCTGTTGTACTCGTTTTCCCATGAGTACCGGAGACGGCAATAACTTTCTTATTTTTTAGAATGGAACTATAAAGCCATTCTGGTCCGGAAAGCATGTTGACTCTCTTGCTCAATAAATACTCCACTGCTTCGTTACCTCTAGACAAAGCATTTCCTATTAAATAAACATCGGCTTCAGGTAAATCTTCAACAGCATAGCCGAGTTTAATTTGGATACCCTGTTCTCTCAAATGATCGGACATAGGAGGATAGATATTCTCATCACATCCAGAGACTTCATACCCTGATTCTCTTGCTAAAAGAGCAAGACCTCCCATAAATGTTCCACATATCCCTAAAATATGTATCTTTTTATTTATCATTTTTTAATTATACCTACCATCAGCTATTCCAACTTAGAGAACTTTTACGTACTATCTCAAATATGAATAAAAGGAATGTACTTTATGCTCAATCAGGAGGGGTAACTTCGGTTATAAATGCTACTGCTGCTGCCGTTATTGAAACAGCAAATAAATCAAAAAGAATTAACAAGGTTTATGCTGGTCAAAATGGAATCATAGGAATATTAAAAGAAAATCTTATTGATACAAGTTTAGAAGATAAATCTCAACTCAAGAAACTGCTTCATACTCCGGGCGGAGCCTTTGGCTCTTGCCGACACAAATTAAAAGACTTCGATACTAATAAAAGAGAATACAAAAGATTAATGGATGTTTTCGTAGCTCATAATATTGGCTATTTCTTTTACAATGGAGGAGGAGATTCTCAAGACACCACAAATAAAATAGCCAAGATAACAGCTGATATAGGATTTCCTGTAACCTGCATTGGTATACCTAAGACAATTGATAATGATCTTCCTTTCACCGATAACTGTCCTGGATTTGGCTCGGTTGCAAAATACATATCTACGTCCACTAGAGAAGCTGGTCTTGATGTTGAAAGCATGTCAGAAACCTCGACAAAAGTTTTCATACTTGAAGTGATGGGCAGGCATGCAGGATGGATTGCTGCATCTGCAGGTCTTGCTGCTGAAAGAAAAAACGATGCACCGCATATTATTCTTTTCCCAGAGGTTCCTTTTAATCAAAAGGATTTTTTAAAAAAGGTTAAATCAACTGTTAAGACATGCGGCTATTGCGTAATTGTTGTTTCTGAAGGTGCTCAGGATAAAAATGGGAAATTTCTAGCTGACAGTGGCTCTATTGATTCTTTTGGACATGCACAATTAGGTGGTGTGGCTCCTTTTATAGCATCCATAATAGGTAAAGAGCTTGGCTATAAATACCATTGGTCTGTTTCAGATTATCTTCAAAGATCTGCTCGACATATATCATCTCAAGTAGATCTAGATCAAGCTTACGCAGTTGGTGAGGCGGCTGTTAAGATGGCCTTATCAGGCGAAAATGCTGTTATGCCAATAATAATCAGGAAGAAATCTAAAAAATACGAGTGGGAAATAGGTAAAGTTAACTTATCTGAAGTTGCTAATTTTGAAAAGAAAATGCCAAAGAGCTTTATTACTAAAGAAGGATTTGGTATTACCCAATCATGCAAGAACTACCTTAGCCCCTTGATTCAGGGTGAGGCATACCCTCCTTTTAAAGATGGCTTGCCCGATATTGCGAGACTTAAAAAGAGAATGGTTAGAAAGAAGCTGAAGAATTTTAGGATTTAAATTATTGTTTCAAAGGTCCTTCAAATAAAATACCAACCTTACTTAAACGATCAATCAAAACACTACCTAATCCAGAGGCACTTGTTAATACACCTCCATACTCTCTACCTCCGGGTAAAGCATCTATATCTTTAACCAATGCAAGAGCGCATTCCGTTACTAGTTTAGATGTCACTTTATATCCCGGATCACCTTCACCAAACATTCTGTAGACACTTTTAACACCATCTTCAGTTTCAACTACGTATTTGCAATCAAAGAAACCAGTTCTTTGTACTTCTTCACTTGGCCCTTCTCCTGGCTTTGGAAGAAAAGGTCTGACTAAATATTTTAAAGGTGTCATTAAAACGATACCTATTGTAATTGTATAAAATAAAGCTTTTATTGCTTCCCATCTAGATTCATGAAACGCATATTCTTGATAAGTAAATTCAGAACCATAATTTTCTTGCCTTTCAGCAAGCAACGCTGCTGTTCGTCTAACAACCCTAGTGTTAGCTGTTGCCATAACAAATGGACCTGACCAAGCATCAATTTCTTCTTTTTTAGCTATAAGCCCCACCCTGTCACTGCTCAATTTTCTTTGCTCTTCAGAAAAAGAATCTTTAGGGTTAAGTAAGAACGTGTCTTGCATCTCTGAGCCAAGACCAAGCTTACCCATAGAAAACATAGTTTCAAGAGTTCCGCCTGACGCACCTCCTTTCCCCGTATGAAAAGACTCTACTCTTTTAATAGGAGCATCAACTTTGGTTGAAGAAAAGTAGGTACCTAAATCAGACGGTATAGAATCATAACCACAAGAAGGAATTATTCTGATTCCTTTAGAAGCAGCTTTTTCGTGGTGCTCTTCAATCAAACCTTTTACCCAAAAATTTTCTCCTGTTATATCAACATAATGTGAAGAGTTTTCTACACAAGATGCTACTAACTTAGAACCATACCTATGAAAAGGTCCAGCAGTGGATAACACTACCTTTGCTCTTTTAGTAATTAAACCCAGAGCTTCTTCATCTTCACAATCTGCGACGATAATTTCTACCTCTGTTCCCTGGCTCTTAGCAACTTCGCGTAACTTTTCTTTGTTCCTTCCTGCTATTGCCCAATTAATGCCATCATCAACAGACTTTAAATATTTAACACACAGTTGTCCTGTAAAACCCGTGGCTCCGTAAATTACTATATCAAGATCTTTATTCATAAATATTAAAGCTTTTTGACCACTCCTCCAAAATTAATTATCACATTGCCTCCAACAGTAATATCGCCTTCAACAAAACCTAATGATTTCCCTACTTTTGTTGGAGAAGCCCTAATAATTAGAAGACTATCCTTCTCCGCTGGAGCTATGAATTCAGAGTGAAAACTTACAGTTGTTACTAAGCTGTTTCTATCTTCCATAGCAGATGAGGCCATGGTGAAATCTGCCAAAGCCATCAACACTCCTCCGTGTGCAGTTCCGTAACCATTACAGTTCTCTGACTTTACATAAAAAGCCATATACAAATTATTGTTTTCACGCTTGTAATAGCCCGGTCCTAAAGTTTCTATATGTGGCTGATTGAAAGTTAATTTTTTATAACCTTCTGGTATTTCTACTTTACTCATATATCTTTATTATAATCATGAGATCGCTTTTAGGGACAATGAATCAATTTCTTATAATAATTAAAATCTTACTACTTGGTATCTTATCCTTGAATATTCTTAGTAATGATAAAACAAATTTTTCTTCTCATAAGATAGTTTGGCAGGGAATAGAAAGAGAATATTTAATCTATTTACCAGAGGAGTATAAAGATTTAAAAATAGAATCTTTTCCTTTGGTTATTGGTTTGCATGGATATGTAGGAACTTCTAGTGGATTTGAAAGAGAAACTAGTAAAGGTCTCAATCTGCATGCTGAGAAAGAAAACTATATAGCTGTCTACCCACAAGGGTCTCATTTCAATGTTATAGACAATGACAAAGCCACCTTTGTAAGTTCTTGGAATGATATCGTTAGCAACGCAGAACCAACTCCTGGCCATCCCCCAAGCTGTTCTCATGAAACAAATCCAGCTCCTAGACCAAAGGAGTGTTTAAAATTTGGTCTGTGCGCTTGGACGAGTTGTTATGATGATCTTGGATTTATAAAACAAGTAATAGAACTAGTTTCACAATCTTATAGGGTTAATAAGAATAGAAGATATATGGTTGGATTGAGTAATGGTGGTGCAATGACCCATAGGTTTGCATGCACTTATCCTGAATTATTAACAGCAGCTGTAGCAGTAGTTCCTTCAATTACCAGAGGACGCTCCTGTGTCCCTAAATTATCTCTTCCTTACATGCAGATTTTTGGAGAAAATGATAAAACTACCCCGTCAGATAGTTCTCAATCTTCGGGGGGATACTTTTATGAAAACCCTTTTACCTCATTTAATTCTTGGTCGGACGCAATGAAATGCAATAGTGTAATTAAGAAAACTGATCTGTTGATAGCAAAAAAAGAAGGATTAATTTGTTATTCAAGAAAGCAATGCGATATTTCCACACACGAAGTAGTTAATTGTATGATTCCAGAAGGAGGTCATCATTGGCCTGGACAAACCCCAGATGCTGGTTATTGTAGGAATAATATACAAGCTAATACAGTCTCTAATTATTACAGTTGTAAAAAAGACTACCCATCAAAAGTGAATTGGGGAAATGATATGATCTGGGAATTTCTAAATAAACACAGGAAAGTTAATGGATAACAATAATCACGGAATATTAGATGGAATAAAAGTATTGGACTTTGGAAGATATATAGCAGGACCATTTTGCGGTGCCTTGCTGGGCGATTACGGAGCTGAAGTTATTAGAATTGAAAGAGTTGATGGAAGTGAAGATCGTTTTGTAACTCCTGTAACTAACAATGGAGAAGGAGCAATGTTTCTTCAATTAAATAGAAATAAACTTGGCTTCACGGTAAACCCCACAAAAAAGGAAGGGAAAGAAATCGTTGCGAGATTAGTCAAAAATTCAGATGTAGTAATTGCAAATCTTCCGGACAATACATTACATTCAATGGGTCTTGATTATGAAAGACTTACAAAAATAAATCCTGCTATTATTCTTACTTCAAATACTGCATTTGGAACAACAGGGCCTTATGCTGAGAGGGTTGGGTTTGATGGAGTGGCACAAGCTATGTCGGGTGCCATGGATATGACGGGAGATCCTGATGTACCGTCAAAAGCATATTCTCCTTATGTAGATTTCTGCAGTGCATCATTAGCAGCTTATGGAACTTTACTGGCTTTGATTGAAAGAGAAAAAACTGGCAAAGGACAAAGAGTACAAACATCCTTATTGCAATCTGCTTTAACAATGACAAATAGTCTAGTAATTGAACAAGAACTTCTTAAAGTCAATCGAGTAGCCTCTCAGAATAGATCTCAAACTTCAGGTCCTTCAGATACCTTCAAAACAAAAAATGGTTGGATTCTTGTTGCGACGGTAGGCCAGCCTCTGTTTAAAAGATGGACTGAACTAGTAGGAGCAGAAGATTGGCTTGATGATGAACGCTTCAAAGATGATCTAAGTCGAGGGAATAATAGTATGCTTATTAGTGAAAGAATGGCTGAATGGTGCGCTAAAAGAACCAATCAAGAAGCAATGGAAGAACTTGAGGCTTTTAGGATACCTGTTGGTGAAGTCCTTAAAGCTAAAGATGTTATGAGTGATCATCACATAAAAGAGAAAAAAGTCTTTAAAGATATGAAATACCCAGAAGTAAAACAACCAGTGCCTATAGTTGGGCCTGCAATTGAACTCTCAGCCAACCCTGGCGAATTAAAAACAAGAGCACCTTTATTAGGGGAACACAATAATCAGATCCTTCATGATTTAGGATATTCAGGTGATGAAATCCTAGAATTTAAAAAGAATAGGATCGTCTAATTAGGAGATAAATATGGATTTTTCACTAAACCAACAACAAATTGAATTACAAAGAGTGGCAAGAGAATTTGCTCAAAAAGAAATGACCTCAGTTGCATTGGAAATGGAAGAAAAAAATATTCCTTTACCAAAAGACTGGCTAAAAAAATATGCAGAAATGGGTTTCCTAGGAATCAATGTAGATAAGAAATACGGCGGACTAGGTCTTTCTAATCTTGAAGCTCTTTTGGTAATAGAAGAGTTTGCAAAAGTATCTTCTGCTGTAGCTTTTCCAATTTTTGAGAGTTGTGTTGGCCCTGTAAAAGCCATCGAACATTTTGCTAATGAAGATCTTAAAATAAGAGTTATACCCGAGGTATGCAAAGGCAATATTATTATTGCTGTATCAATGTCAGAACCTAATGCAGGCTCGGCCCTAACTGATCTAACTACCAAAGCTGAAATCCAAGGAGATAAAATTATTATCAATGGCACTAAACGCTGGTGCTCGGGAGGCGGCCATTCAGAAGGCTATGTCGTTTACTGCAAGATGTCTGAAGCTCCTGGTGCAAAAGGCATAGGTGCTGTCTATGTCGAAAAAGATTCAAAAGGACTAAGCTTCGGACAACAAGAAAATCTCATGGGGTGGAATGGCGTCCCCTCAGCAGATATATTCTTAGATTCTGTTGAAGTACCAAAAGAAAATATGGTTGTTGATGCAGACGGAGGATTCAAAAAACTCATGGAAGCTTTTGATCTCGAAAGGTGTGGCAACGCTACCATGTGCCTAGGTCAAGCTTCTGGGGCTCTTGAACAAGTCTTGAAATATGTTCAAGAAAGAGAACAATTTGGAAAACCAATTGTAGAGTTTCAAGCTGTACAAATGAAACTTGCTGAAATGGCAATGAAGGTAGAGGCGGCCAGATTGCTGATTCATAGAGCAGCTCATAATGCAGAAGAAGGCTTCCCAAGTATCTTTGAGTCTAGTGTTGGAAAATGTTTTTCAAATGAAACTGCGAGAGAAGTTGTTGCATCCGCAATGCAATTAATGGGTGGCTATGGTTTTAATAAAGAATACACCATGGAAAGAAGGTATAGAGACGTTTGGGGCTGGGGTATAGCAGGAGGAACCATAGATATCCAAAAAATTAACATTGCATCTGCGATGGTTGGAAGAAGATTTAATCAGAGGTGACTTGATTCTTATTAAATGAATTAATAATAGCTTCTAAACTAACCACAAGATCTTCTTTTTCATCTTCCGTTAAGAAATCTCCTACTGGCACCCGTTCTCCTTTAGAAGTCACAAATATATGAGCTGGATACCAAGGGTGCTTTGGCCTTTCCACTAAAAGATAAGACCATATCCTAAAATACTCCCATATCTTTTCCGACTTCCCAATTGCTCTCTGGATTTTTAACTTATCTTGAGTCATGGTAATTACTTCTTGGCAGTAGCATTTACGTAAAACTATGTAAACGCAAATACTGACAAGAATTACTTCTAAACCTGCAAAAGGAAGAATGAGAGTTGCCCCAAAAAAAGAAAAAGCTACACCTATGCTTAAACAAGTTATAGCTATAAAACCTATAAATATTAGACTTAAACGCCAGCTAATTGATTGATTAGGTCTTAATAATATACGATGAGTATTAGTTTTTTTATTACTTTCTATTTTGACCATGGATGAAGGATAACTATAATACCTCGCCTTTAAGGTCGTTACATCTTATGAACAATGATATAGATAAAAATAAACAGCTTAGGGATCTTTATGATGAAGTCATGCTCCCTAATTATGCACCTGCTAATTTTATACCTGTAAAAGCAAGCGGTTCCTACGTATGGGATAAAAATAATAAGAAATTTATAGATTTAGGAGGAGGCATTGCAGTCACAAGTCTCGGCCACTCAAATCCAGAGCTTATATCTGCATTAAATGAACAATCTCAAAAATTATGGCATTTAAGTAACTATATCGCTAATGAACCTGCGATTAGTTTAGCTAAGCAACTCACAGACCTAACTTTTGCAGATAAAGTCTATTTTAGTAACTCAGGATCAGAAGCTAATGAAGCAGCTATAAAAATGGCAAGGCGCTATCATCATGAAAATAGAAACGATAAAAATGAAATCATAGCATTTAACAACTCTTTTCACGGTAGATCATTACTGAATATATCCTTAGGAGCCTCTGATAACCACAGAAAAGGATTTGGACCACTACCTAAAGGAATACTTCATGCAAATTACAATAGTTTAAGTTCTGTAAAAAAACTAATATCTGATAAAACTGCTGCAATTATTATTGAACCTGTGCAAGGAGAGGCTGGTGTTGTTCCTGCAGAACAAGAATTCTTACTTGGGATTAGGGATTTGTGTACTCAAAATGGAATTATCTTAATTATGGACGAAGTTCAGAGCGGAATAGGAAGAATGGGTCACTTGTTTGGATATATGGCTTTTGATATTGAACCAGACATCTTAACTTCTGCAAAAGGTTTAGGAGGAGGCATTCCTATAGGTGCAACATTAACAAAAGATAGTATTGCATCCGTAATGAGTATTGGCTCTCATGGCTCAACTTTTGGAGGAAATCCAATGGCTTGTGCTGTAGCTAACAAAGTTATAGAAATAGTCTCTACACCCTCCTTTCTTAGCAAAATTAAGGAAAAAGAGGCTCTCTTAGTAAATAAACTAGAAAGTCTTTCTCAAAAATACCAAGCCTTTAGTTCCATTAGGTCTTCTGGGCTTTGGGTGGGTTGTGAACTCAACAATCGAGGAGAAGTAAATAAATTATTAGATAGGTGTTATGAACACGGATTAATAGCTGTCTCCGCAGGAACATCAACTCTTAGATTTGCACCTGCATTGAATATAAGTGAAGATGAGATATCTGAAGGTATTGAAAGACTTGAGAAAGCGCTTTCTTCGTAGCAATTAATTACTAATTATGGAATATAGAAAACTAGGAAAATCAGGACTCAAAATATCTGAACTATCATTTGGATCCTGGGTTACTTTTAATAAACAAGTAGACTCTGGTCTTGCAGAAAGAATGTTTGGAACCTGTTTTGATGCAGGAGTTAATTTCTTTGATAACGCCGAAGGGTATGAAGCAGGTGAATCTGAAGTTGTTATGGGTAAAGCTTTAAGTGCTTTGAACAGGCCCAGGGATAGTTATTGTGTTTCTTCTAAAGTTTTTTTTGGTTCTAACAAAAAACCTAGCCCCACCCAAATCGGATTGAGTAAGAAACATGTTACAGAAGCATGTCATCAAGCCTTGAAGAGACTCCAAGTCGATTACTTAGATTTATATTTCTGCCATAGGGCTGATCCCGATACTCCCATTGGAGAAACTGTATGGGCAATGCACAATCTAATTACTCAAGGTAAAATTCTGTATTGGGGAACTTCGGAATGGACTGCTGAACAAATAACAGAGGCCTATGAATTTGCTGAAAAAAATCATTTAAGCCCCCCCACAATGGAACAACCACAATATAACTTGCTAGATAGAAAAAGATTTGAAGTTGAGTATGGGCCAATTTTTGATAAATACAGTATGGGGACAACTATATGGTCACCACTAGCTTCGGGAGCTCTAACAGGTAAATACTTAGAAGGAATTCCAGAAGGGTCAAGAGTGTCACTTGAGGGCTATGAATGGCTAAAAAAGCACATGTTAGAATCAGAAAGGGGCCAAGAAAGGATGAAAAAAGTTTCTACTCTATTACCCATTGCTCAAGAACTAGGAGTTAGCCTTTCAAAGCTGTCAATAGCTTGGTGTCTTTTAAATAAGAACGTTTCAACGGTGATTCTGGGTGCATCTAAGATAGAACAATTAGAGGAAAATCTAACAGCACAAGAAGTTCTACCTTTATTAACAGAACAAGTGCAACAAAAGCTTTCGGCTATTTAATTTTTAACCTTAATTCAAAATCTAATTCACCAGTTTTCGCGTGTTCTTCACGCATCTTTCCTAAATGTTCGAGTAAATACTTTGGCATAACAGATGACTTTCTAACATTCATATCAATATGAACTAGCATGTTTTCTGTGGTTGCAGATAATTCTCCATCTTCAGTTAAAATAACTCCACCGTAATGGATTAATTTTGGTCCAACATCTATTAATCTGAAATATGGATAGGCCTTCTCTTCTTCCTTCAATTCTTTCAAATATCTAATATTCATCTCTACAGTAAAACTTGAAAATCCTTTTTTAAAATAATTGGCAGTAAAACCCATATCATCATAGAGTTCAACACAACAATCTTCGAATATATGAGTGTAATAAACTACATTCATATGACCGTTTAGATCACACATATCTTTAGTAACTGTCACTGGCCTGCATTCGTATGGAAATTTATTTTTCATTTTTAATCCTTATTTATGAATAATTCAACGCCATTTCCTTCAGACTCATAAAGATCTATTCGATCTAAAGCAGGTAAAAACTCTTTTAGCTGAGATTTCATCCATTTTACCAAACCAAATAAAGTAAAGTCGCTAAGATTTTTTAAGTCATTTAAATAATGATGATCCATTTGATGAAAAACAGGTTCAAAAATCTTCTTAACGTCACCAAAATCCATGGTCCAACCATAAACTTGGTCTAGAGGAGCAGTAATATATAAACGGCTTAAATAGCCATACCCATATGTGTCTGAATTAGAAGAATCTGAAATTGCAGATTGCAAAATTTGTTCTCTCCATATTTGATGACTCTTTCCATCAAAGCTGCAACCAGCATGTCCGGTTTCTTTAATGACAATATGCGATATAGAATCAAATTTGTTTTCTAATAAAGACCAAGCCCAGGAAGCTATCATTTCACTAGTAGGGTTTTCTAATCCTTTTATATTATTAAGGCATTTCTTATTTAGTTTTTTAAAGAGAAATTCACACATTAATTCTAGATCATGGGAATTAACTGCTTCACCATAAGAAAACAAAATTACTTCGAAGGTATGACCGTGCATATTGCCACACTTATGATCTTTTGGAACATTTGGCAATTGATGGGCAGCTTGGAATGCAAAACCTTTCCACAAAGATATATTTTCTAGAGCATCACAAATAGCGCCTTGTTGGGGAGTGCTAGATACAAAACTCTTTATAAAGGCTTTATTATCAAACTCCCTCTTTAATTTTAAAGCTATATTTTTATCACACGGGTTATCCATAAAATCATTTAACAATTGATAATCGAGAGGATTAACTAAGTTTCTTAATGAAGAGAATAAATCATTTAATGAATTAGCAGTTTGTTCAAGTGGATCAATTTTTAAACCTGTTACAAAATTATGTCCATGCATATTATTAGCAGGGTGATTTTCAGGTAAAAGTGATAACTTTCTTGCTGCATGAAAAATTTCCTGACTACTTAAATAAATCTTATCGTTCATGCCAATGCCAAGTTCCTTATTCTGGATCTTGATCAGATTTCTTCTTAGAAATAACCTCTATAGCATCTAGATTTCTATAACCAGGAGGCAAAGAGAGACCTCTTTTTCCTCGGCCACCCAAAAAATTATCTAAATCTTTAGCCTTTGGAGAATAATGTGTCTTACCATTAATTAACTTAAGATTAGTGCCTTCTTGTATAACTGCTATAAAGCTCAGAAGTTCTTCACCTGATTGAAATTTGGGCTTAGGGATCCCCATAATCTTATTGCCTTTCCCTCTTGAAAGTTCTGGTAACTCAGAGACTGGAAAGACCAATAGCTTACCCATATTACTTATTGCAGCTATTCTATCTTCGGAAGATGATACTAATTGTGGGGGGAGTACTTTAGCCCCCTCTGAAACCTTTAAAACAGCCTTCCCAGATTTATTTTTTGTCTGCAAATCGCCTAAATTTGCAACAAAACCATATCCTTCACTAGTTGCAAGGACTACTTTAGATTCTAAGGGACCAGCTACAACTCCTGCAAAGGTTTCACCTGATTCAGCATTTAACCTACCTGTTAAAGGTTCACCCTGTCCTCTTGCAGAAGGAAGACTGTGGCAAGGCAAAGTGTATGCCTTTCCTTTTGAATCGAAGAAGACTGCATTCTGATTATTCCTGCATTTAACTGAAGTGAAGAAACCATCACCTTCTCTATAATTTAGACTCTCAGCTTCTACATCATGTCCTTTAGCGACTCTAACCCATCCTCTCTTAGAAAGAATTACAGTTACCGGATCTGAAGAAATTAATTCTGTTTCATCGAATGCACTTGCTTCTTCTCGAGAAACAATAGGGCTTTTTCTATCATCCCCATAAATTTCTATATCAGATTTTAATTCATTTTTTAGAAGTGTCTTTAATCTTGCTTTAGAGCCTAATGTCTTTTCTAAATCTTTTTTCTCACTATCTAATCTTTCTTCCTCTTCTTTTATCTTTATTTCTTCTAGCTTTGCTAACTGACGTAGTCTTATCTCTAAAATTGCATCTACTTGAACAACGCTCAATTTAAATTTCTTTTGCAATACTTTTCTATGTTCATCTTCAGTTCTAATAATATGGATGACCTCATCTATATTAAGAAAAACTGCCATCAGCCCTTCCAGTATATGCAGGCGATCTAGAACCCAATCAAGCCGATATTGAAGACGCCTGGTTACTGTCTGAGTTCTGAAAGTAAGCCATTCTTTTAATACTGATTTTATGTCTCTAACTTGAGGCTTGCCATTTAAACCAATAATATTCATATTGACTCTAAAGTTCTTTTGTAAATCAGTGGTTGCAAATAGATGATTCATTACGGCATCTTTATCAATACGATTTGATTTAGGAACTAGAATCAAACGCGTTGGATTCTCTTGATCACTTTCATCTCGAAGGTCGACAATCATTGGAAGTTTCTTCGCTTCCATTTGAGCAGCTACTTGTTCTAATATTTTCGAGCTTGGAGTTTGGTGAGGTAACGCAAGTATAACAATTTCTCCATCCTCTATTTGATACGTAGCTCTCATTCTAATAGAACCTTTTCCAGTTTGATAAATCTCTTTTAATTCTTCTTCTGGAGTAATTATTTCAGCCTCAGTTGGATAATCAGGAGCTGGAATCAGGTTGTATAACTCCTCCACAGTTGTTTTAGGCTTATCTAAAAGTTTAATACAGGCTGTTACTACTTCATTAAGGTTGTGTGATGGGATATCGGTTGCCATACCAACTGCAATTCCGGAAGCTCCATTAAGCAATAGATTTGGTAATCGAGCTGGTAAAAGTAAAGGCTCTAAAAGAGTACCATCAAAGTTACTACCCCAATCCACCGTACCCTGGCCTAACTCTTCTAATAAATTTTTAGCATATGATGAAAGCCTGCATTCTGTATAACGCATTGCGGCAAAGGACTTAGGATCATCAACAGAACCCCAATTACCTTGACCATCAATTAGCGGGTAACGAGTTGTAAAAGATTGAGAAAGCAGAACCATTGCTTCATAAGCAGCACTATCCCCATGCGGATGGAATTTTCCTATTACATCACCAACTGTCCTTGCGCTCTTTTTGTATTTAGCAGAAGAACTCAGGCCCAGTTCGGACATGGCATATATTATTCTTCTTTGAACAGGCTTTAAACCATCACCAATATGCGGAAGTGCTCTATCAAGGATCACATACATGGAATAATCCAGATATGCCTTCTCGGTGTATTGGCTTAAAGGTTGTTGTTCAATTTTCTCAGACATCAGCTAAATTTCCTTTATCTTCTAGCCATTCTTTTCTATCTGGTGCTCTTTTTTTTGAAAGCAACATATCCATAATCTGTGTAGATTTATCTCCAGCCTTTATTGTCAACTGAACTAATCTTCTTGCACCTGGTAGCATAGTTGTTTCTCTTAATTGAGATGCATTCATCTCTCCCAAACCCTTAAATCTTTGTATTTCAATTTTTGTTCTCTTGTTATTAGCTTGGAGTTTTTCTACTAGTTTATCTTTCTCAAGATCATCTAAGGCATAATAGACTTCCTTGCCTTGATCAACTCTATATAAAGGTGGCATTGCTACATAAATTCTTCCAGATTCAACTAGAGGGCGGAAATGACGTAAAAAAAGCGCACACAGTAGTGTTGCTATGTGTAAACCATCGGAATCTGCATCTGCAAGAATACATACTTTTCCGTATCTTAATCCATCTAAATTATTACTCCCAGGTTCTACCCCGAGTGCTATAGCAATATTATGAACCTCTTGCGATGCTAAAATATCACCTACTTCTACTTCCCATGTGTTTAGGATTTTTCCCCCTAAAGGTAAAATAGCCTGAAATACTCTATCTCTTGCCTGCTTAGCAGAACCGCCTGCTGAATCCCCTTCTACAAGAAATAATTCACCTCTTTCTGCATCATCCGTTGTGCAATCTGTTAACTTACCTGGCAATGCCGGGCCGGCTGTTATCTTCTTCCTAATTACTTTCTTATTATTTTTTTGTCTTAACTGTGCATTAGTTATGCAAATTAAAGCAATCTCTTCTCCTTCTGCCGTGTGCTGATTTAACCAAAGACTAAAAGAATCTTTTATAATCGCTGAAACTACACTACTAAAATCTTTTGAAGATAGTCGTTCTTTTGTTTGCCCTGTAAATTGAGGATCTACAACTTTAGCCGATAAAATAGAACTACAGTTTAACCAAATATCCTCAGCAGTTAGCTTAACCCCCCTAGGTATAAGGTTTCTAAAATCACAAAACTCTTTTAAAGCTTCTGTAAGTCCCATTCTAAATCCATTTACATGAGTTCCACCTTGAGTAGTAGGTATAAGATTAACGTAACTTTCAGAAATTGGATCAGAGATCCCCTGAACCCACTGCAATGCCCAGGTTAATCCGCCTTCCTCTGTCATTTGGTCGCCTTCAAATGGCTCTAATGGAATTAATTCTGCGCCTGCATTGTTAGCAACTAGATAAGCTGCTAAACCATCCATAAAACACCAAGTTTCATTTACTCCTGCAGAATCATCCTTAAAAGAGATAGTTAAACCAGGACACAAAACTGCTTTGGCTTTTAATGCAGACATTAGCTGGCTTGGCGAAATTTTGACAGTATCAAAATACTGAGGATCTGGTAAAAATAATATCTTTGTGCCTGTATTTTTCTTCCCGACCGAATCAATTTCTTTTAAATCCGATACCTTTTCTCCATTTTGAAATTCTATTAAATATTTTGAACCGCCTCTTTTAATCTCAGCCAATAGGTTAGAAGATAATGCATTTACCACCGAAACCCCCACTCCATGCAATCCACCAGAGAATTTGTAATCCTCACTAGAGAATTTAGCTCCAGCGTGTAAACGTGTAAGTATAAGTTCAACTCCAGGAACACCTTCTTCCGGGTGAATATCAATGGGCATGCCCCTTCCATCATCGGAAACACTAATGGATCCATCTTTATAATGTTCTACATCGATACATGAGGCATGCCCAGCAAGTGCTTCATCAATACTGTTATCAATAACTTCTAAAGCTAAGTGATTAGGCCTAGAAGTGTCGGTATACATGCCTGGCCGCTTGCGTACCGGATCTAGTCCTGATAAGACTTCTATAGATTCTGCGTTGTATTCTCTAGGCATTGAGGTTTTGGCTTATTATACATTTAGAATTTTAAGTTACTTATATAGAAATGAACTTTGTGTAAATTAATTATAAATACTCTTATTTATTCAGTAGCAACTTTATTACTTAGTTGCAGCGATAGAGAAACATAGCTATCTACTAAAAAGGAGGTGATTCGTAAGAAGAGAAAATGGCATAGCTATACCAGATCTAGAGATAATTGATTAGCAAGTAACCAATCTTATTGCTTAGGCCGATAAAAAGGTACATTTAAGAGGGATTTCATAATATATTGATTATATCTATATCTTTATATAAATTATAATGATATTATATAAACTGTTATTCATGTATTAGATTTTATAGAAATGAAAAAAATAGAAAGAAAAGCTACTGTTCTCATTAAAGCTATATTACCTGCAATTTACTCAGCACCAATGGTGATTGTGTCTTGGAGTTTTATATCTTTCATGCAGTGGTCTAGTTAGAATTGAAAGGAAATTTAAGTATCAGATTTTAATAGATCCAGCATGTGACTTACCTTTCGATGACCATGCATCTCTCGTAAAATTATCCAACTTTCTTTTAGGTATTCTGAGTCTCCAGAATCTTCAAGGTATTCTTGTATTTCTACAAATATCATTCTAAGTTTTTGGTTAAAAAGGTCTAAGGTCGAGATTTTTATGTCAGATAATTGAGAAGATTCAACTTCTTCTACCTTGTGTATTAAATCTTCAGCGTTAATTATACTTTTAGTCTTTGTAAACCAATCAAGCATTAGTTTATTTTCTTTATTTAGATTATCTGCAGCTCCATCTATTTGGAGAGAAGAAAGTAGCGTCAGAGCTCCCCATGATCCTAGACGAGACTGGTCATACTCTTCTTTTAATAACGGAAGAAAACGAGTAGCTATCTCTTGAGCACAAAGCATTAAAGCTATATTTATATCTGGCTTCATCTTGATCTAAATTCTTTTTCTAGAGTTTCTAAGATTATTTCCATATGAATATCGCCTGGTATCCAAGCTGAAAATAAATTAATGGGATCAGTATTGCTGCCAGTAATAAATTCATGACCTGCAGATATCCATATAGCAAGACCTTTTACGCAAGCAAAGAGTTCCCACCAAGCTAAAGATTCTACTTCTATCTTAATTTGAGTCTTTTTCTGCCACACATCTAAAGCTTGTTTTCTTTTAATTAAATAGGAAGGGCGGTCACGATCTTTCCAACACCAAATAGGTGACATAGCCCAAGCTAAATCTTCAAGTGGGTCTCCAATATGAGCCATTTCCCAGTCTAATATACCTACTAAAGTACCTTCTTTAGATAAGAAATTCCCATTTCTATAGTCTCCGTGCACTAAACATTTTTTAGCAGAGTCTTTGGGATAATTTCTATAAAGTTCTCTAATAGCAGCCTCTAGGATCGGCTCAACGCTATATGAGTCTTGCCTTATAACCTTAACCCAATGATCTAATTCTCTCTTCCAACAAGATTCTTTAGATTCCGTTCTAGGAATAGAAGCAAGATTTGGATCATCAATATCTTTAAGAACTATTTCGCCTAGAATATCCCAAAACTGATGACCTAATTTTTCTTCGTAAGGCGAATAGGCTTCTTGATCAAAAGGACTTGCAGCAGCTCCCCTCAACTCTTCCATAACCATAAAAGGTGCTCCAAGTGTATCTGGAGATTCCTCTATAGCAATGGTCCTAGGAACGGGAACTTTAGAATCTTGGAAAGCTAAGTAAGCAGAATATTCCGTTAACTGTTCAGTTTCAATTAATGCACTTGACTGTGTTCTCCTGTATATGAGGTTAGTTTCAATTAAATCTTTATTTAAAACAGACAAACGGTAAGTTTCTCTAGAGGCACCACCAAATATTCGACTTATAGACTTGAGTGTGAAAATCTCTTGTTTAAGCTCAGAATAATAGTTAACGAATTCTTCACCAAGTTGAATTTCGTTATTCATCTCTTTATCGGTCTAATAATCCTTCAAAACCGCTTGGTTTGTGCTTGCCTATCAAAAGCTCTTCCAGTACACCCGTGCCTCTATAAGTTTGATTATTCATCGTAATTGTAAAGTTTGAGATGGCCTGTACATGAAGAAAAGGCGGATCATGAGGATCCTCTTTTAGATCATAACTATCGTACATAGATTCATTTTCACCTTGGTACATACCATGACCCCAATCAGGATGCATATATCCAAGACCACACATAAACATTCTGTATTTTGGCTGAATAATTAATTTAACTTCGCTGCCATCATTTTTTCTTGAAATGACTTCAGCCCTAGCAATCCTTCTTGAATTTTCTTCGTAAGTTATTATCTTTTTTGGGGTACTTAATATCTCAGTTTCTTTTTTATTCTCTTGTAAAACAGAATGAGAATGTGTCATTTCACCTTCCTCGTTATCAACAAAATACACGTGGGAAGAAAATGTTTCAAAATTAGCTGGTGCCCATAGCCAATAGAATTGAGGAAGCTTAAGTGGAACCATTGCTTGTGAATCTGGAGAACCCACAGGTCTAACTCCCCAAGAACGATCACGAGTTCCCATGAAGCTTTTTGGACTTACTTCTACACTAGTACCTTTGAAGTTTATTTTTCCCGTCCATCTGCCATGCTGGGTCAGCCTAGTAGAATCCATAGAAACCCTGGGGCCATTCATAAGAGTCATACGTGGTTCTTGTACAGGATCAAAACGCCCTTCAAAATTTAGTTCAGCAGAAATACCATTACTTTCATCATTTATGCTAATTCTTAACTTTTTTAAAGGCTCAATTACTTCAACCGTTAGCGACCCTACTTTAGTATTCATGCGCTCTTGATCAAGAACTCTCGAATACCTAAAATTATGTTGTATTCCGTCTTTGACAAAAACAAAACTTCCATCGATCAGATTTAAGTTTGGGTATACACACATTGCGGTTGCAAAGAAAACCTCCCCCCCTTCGTTATAACCATTAAAGAAATAACGATCATAAAAATTTCTTTCTGACCCAACCTCAGATATTGGTACGGGGAGTTGATGTATGGGGAAATCGTCGGCCTTGGTCAGCATTTTTAAATACTAACTTTAAGCTCTGATATGCCTGCAAGAAAGTTTGAAGGTATTCTAACTGGATCTTTAACATACTTAATATCAGGAAAACGTAAAAGCAATTCTTCAAATAATACTCTTATTTGCATATGGCCCAGTCTATTTCCAAGACACAAATGCTCTCCTGCTCCAAAAGCTAAATGTTTCTTGGCATTTGGTCTATCAACTTGGAATAAGTGCCCATCTTCAAAAATATCTTCGTCTCTATTTGCAGAGCCGTACCACATGACAATTTTATCGCCTTTTTTAATATCCTGGCCTCTGATGACAGCGTCTTTTGTAGCGGTGCGCCTAAAATAGATTACAGAGGTTACCCATCTCAACATTTCATCCGTTGCATTTGCTATTAAAGAAGGATCTTCTATTAATTTTTGTCTTTCCAAGGGGTTGTCGGTTAAAGCCATCAAACCCCCAGTTATAGTGTTACGTGTTGTTTCATTTCCTGCAATAACCATAAGTAAAAAGAAACCATCTAATAACTCAGCAGGCAACTGATCCCCTTCAACTTGAGTATTAGCCACGACGCTCATTAGATCATCGGTCGGATTTTTTCTTCTCTCTTCAATCATGTCTCTTCCCATCTTGAAGAGCTCCATGTAATTGAACCAAACCTGCATTCCTTTTTCTGGGTCTTGTTGAATTGAAGCGTCGGTTAGATTGTTTACTAGGTTCCGTATTTTAGGTCTTTCAGACTCTTCTATACCCATCATTTCACATAACACCCATAAAGGTAGTTGTTCGGAAATCTCAGTTACAAAATTAAACTCTTTTTTGTCAGCTACATTATCTAACAACTCTCTAACCTTGCTTCTCATACCATCTTCTAGGCTCCTGATAGACTTAGGAGTGAAACTAGGAGCGACCATTTTTCTATAAATTTGATGCTCAGGAGGGTCCATTCCAATCATATTACCGATGATGGCTGCTACCGCAGCAGGGTCGATAGTTTCAGGGTCACCCATCGTCATCAAGTGACCTCCAACAGCTGAAGAAAAGGTTTTTGGATCTTTAGAAACTTGAATAATGTCTTCATGCTTAGTTAGAGCCCAAAACCCTGGTTCAAAATGCAAATCTTCTTCATGCCAGTAGATAGGAGCTTCGGCTCGAAGTCTTTTAAAAGTCTCGAACGGCTGGCCATTGATAAATGTCTCCCATTTATCAAGCTCACAGATCTGTCCTATGTCATAAATCGGTTTCGACATTTTATAATTTTGAGAGAATTGTTTCAGCTGAACTCACATCAAGTCCAGGTCCTGACTCAACATTCAAGGTTGACACAACTCCATCATCAACAATCATTGCATACCTCTGTGATCTAGTACCTAAACCAAAACCACTACCGTCCATCTCCAAACCTATGGCAGCTGTAAATTCTCCGTTGCCATCAGAAAGCATCAAAACATCTTCTCCTACTCCTCTATCTTTTCCCCAAGCTCCCATAACAAAAGGGTCATTAACTGAAACACAAGCTACTGAGTCCACTCCCTTATCTTTAAAAGATTGAGTATTATTAATAAATCCAGGTAAGTGCTGAACACTGCAAGTTGGCGTGAATGCTCCTGGTACTGCAAAAAGTACAACTTTTTTTCCTTCACATAATTCGGTTGTTGTTAATGGTTTTGGCCCTTTATCAGTCATGGTTGTTAAAGTTACTGAAGGCAATCTGTCTCCTACTTTTATACTCATTTATTCTCCTTATCAGTTATTAAATTATTGTTCTTACATTGAACCCTTTAATGATTATTAAAACTAAAATTAAGTTTGGAAGATAGTGTAGCAATGATTTCAATTCTTTTTCATCAAAGTTTTGCAAAAAATCATAAAAATATGAACTTTGTATAACAAGAAATTTTCTTTATATTTTGGCGTTATCAAAATAGGTGTTATACTCTACTAACACACCTAAAGAAAACGAGGTTAATATGTTCAAAAATTTATTAATTTATTGCAAAGTATTATTTGCAAGCTCTATTGTATTTTCAGGATCGATTTTTTCTGAAAATCTTCAGGACATATATGAATTAGCTTTAACAAATGACCCTTTGATAAAATCCGCCGAAGCCTCTTATCGTTCAGGCAAGGAATATAAAGTTCAAGGAAGAGCAGGATTATTGCCAAATCTAAGCGTTTCGGGTTCAACAAATTGGAATGAATATAGAGTTCAAGATCAACTTCGAGATGCTTATAACTCTAATAATTACTCAGCAAGTCTTTCTCAACCACTATTTAGATTGGATAGATGGTTTAAATTTAAACAAGGCAAAGCTTTAACTAAAAGCGCGACTGCAGAATTTGCCTATCAACAACAAGAAACCATGGTTCGAGTTGCTACGGCTTACTTTAATGTTTTGAATGCTATTGATAGCTTAAATGCAGCAAAAGCAGAAGAAAAGGCCATAGCGAGGCAGAAAGATTTAGCTAAGAAAAGGTTTGAGGTCGGCTTAGCAGCTATTACAGAGCTTCATGAAACTCAAGCTGCCTATGATTTAACTGTCGTATCGACAATAGCAAGAGAAGCTCAGTTAGACGCTGCAAAAGAAGGTTTGGCAGCTATTATAGGAACTGATACTCCTTTGCTCTCTCCTTTAGCAGATGATTTTGAGATTTTATTACCTAACCCAAGTGATAGGAAAGCTTGGGTTGATCTAGGACTTAAGAACAACTACAAATTAATTGCATCTAGATTGCAAAAAGATGCAGCGAAAAGTAATGCTAGAGCTAGTAGTTCAGCTCACTTGCCACAAATAGACATTATAGGTAGAAACACCAAGAGTACTTCGAAGCAAGGAAAGTTTGGTGGATTCATACAAAACCCCCTATTTGGTATTGAACAAGACACAAGGCAATATGGTATACAAGTAAACATCCCTTTATCTGCAGGAGGATCTATTAGTTCTGGAAGACGACAAGCTTGGGCAAATTATGATCAAAGCAAAGAGCAATCTATTTACCAAGAAAGGATGACCATTAAAGATATTCGATCCAATCATTTTGGTGTGCAAACCCAAGTGGCTAATGTGACTGCCAGAAAACAAGTCTTAAAGTCTGCTAAGTCTGCCCTTGAAGCAACCGAGGTTGGTTACGAAGTAGGAACAAGAAATACGGTTGATTTACTTGATGCTCAAAAAAGATTATTTTCCGCTCAAGCTGACTATGCAAATTCTAGGTATGAATATGTTATAGCAATGCTTAGATTAAAAGCATCTGTGGGCTCACTAAATCCAGGAGACTTAATTTCGATTAGTGACAGAATGGAGTAATAAATATGAATCTTTCATAAGTGCCTGAGTTACCAGAAGTTGAAACAACCCTAAGAGGCATTGAGCCTCATATATTAAATAAAAAGATTACATCAGTAACAGTAAGAAATCCTTCTTTACGCTGGCCCGTTCCTAAAGATAGTTTAAAAACTAACCTGATTGATAACTCCTTTGTGTCTATCCGAAGAAGAGGGAAATATCTTATTCTTGAGAGTCAAAATGGATTTGTTCTTATTCATTTAGGAATGTCAGGATGTTTAAGGATATTTAACAATAAATCTGCACCTGAAAAGCATGACCACATAGATATTAATTTTAAAGATAATTCTATTCTACGTTATACAGATCCAAGACGTTTTGGTTCTTTTTTGTGGACCAAAGAACCGTATTCTCACCCCCTCATTAGTAAACTAGGGCCTGAGCCATTGAGTAATGAATTCTCAGGAGCTCATCTTTTTGAAAAATCTAGAAAGAAGACAATGCCTGTCAAGAATTTTATTATGGACTCAAAAGTCGTTGTGGGGATTGGAAATATATATGCCAGCGAAGCATTATTTCTCTCCGGTATAAGACCAAAAAAAAATGCCGGTAAAGTATCTCGAAATCAATATGAATCTCTGGCTATAGAAATAAGTAATTTACTGAACAGATCTATAGATGAAGGCGGAACAACATTAAGAGATTTTGTAGGGGGAGATAACAAACCAGGTTATTTTAAACAGCGTTTAAATGTCTATGGGAGAGCCGGACAAGAATGTAAAGTTTGCAAATCTACCCTTAAGAATCTCAAGATAGGGCAAAGAGGAAGTGTCTACTGCTCCAATTGTCAAAAATAAGTCAAACTTTAAAGCGCTTCTTAAGTGCTTCTTCAATGATAGGGTCTACAAAAGAAGATATTTCACCTCCCATAGAAGCAATCTCTCTAACTAAAGTAGAAGAAAGAAAAGAGAATTTAGCTTTAGGCGTTAGAAAAACACTCTCAAGATCAGGAGACATGGCTCTATTCATATTGGCCATTTGAAATTCATATTCAAAATCAGAAACTGCTCTAAGACCTCTTATTAAAATTTTACTTTCTTCCTCTTTAGCGAGATCAACTACTAAACCAGTAAAACCTATAACTTTAATACGTTTATTTCCTTCAAAGATTGTTTGTATATGATCAATACGCTCTTCGAGGGTAAAAACTGGGGTCTTTGATTCACTTGTTGCAATGGCTACAGTTACTTCATCAAATAAGTGAAGAGCTCTTTCTATAAGATCTATGTGACCCAAAGTAACAGGATCAAAGGTTCCAGGATATAAAGCTTTTGCCATTTTTAGCTCCCAATTAATATAAACCTAGTTCATTCTCTCATATTTATTAGATTAATAAATAACATGATTCATATTCATATTTTGAATAAAGGAGCATAGATTTTTTTTGATGTATGAATTTGTAGCGCTGCTTTAAAAAATCTGTAAAATTTAGCAATGATGCAACCACACTCAAAAAACAAATATTTTTAATACTAGAGGAAATTAGACATGACTAATGATACTGAAAGCAAATGCCCTGTAATGCATGGCTCTCTTTCGAGCAATGGCAGTACAGGGACATCAAATAAAGACTGGTGGCCGAATCAATTAAATTTGAGTATTTTGCATCAACATGACAAGAAATCTGACCCTATGGGTAATGACTTTGATTATGGTGAAGCTTTTAAGCAGCTTGATTACGATGCTCTTAAAAAAGATCTCAATGATCTTATGACCGATTCTCAAGATTGGTGGCCTGCTGACTATGGTCATTATGGTGCTTTCTTTATCCGTATGACTTGGCATGCGGCAGGTACATACAGAACAGGTGATGGACGTGGCGGTGGTGGTACTGGTGCTCAACGTTTTGCTCCCCTAAATAGTTGGCCTGATAATGGGAATCTAGATAAAGCGCGCAGACTTCTTTGGCCAATCAAGCAAAAATATGGTGAAAAAATTAGCTGGGCTGACTTATTAATTCTTACAGGTAATGTTGCCATCGAATCAATGGGAGGTAAAACCTTTGGCTTTGGAGGAGGAAGACCAGATATTTGGGCTCCTGAAGAGGATATTCATTGGGGAGTAGAAAAAGAATGGCTTACAGATGAACGTTACAGTGGTGAAAGAGATTTAGCCAATCCTCTTGGCGCTGTTGAAATGGGTTTAATCTACGTAAACCCTCAAGGCCCTAATGGAGATCCAAATCCGCTCACAAGTGCAGTGGATATTCGTGAAACATTTGCCCGTATGGCAATGAACGACGAGGAAACAGTTGCTCTTGTTGCAGGAGGCCATACATTTGGAAAAGGTCATGGAGCTGGCCCTGATGACAATGTTGGTAATGAGCCAGAAGGCTCTTCAATTGCAGAAATGGGCTTGGGTTGGACTAGTTCTTATGCTTCAGGAAAAGGCAGCGATACTATCACAAGTGGTTTTGAAGGTGCATGGACTGCCAACCCTACCCAATGGGACAATGGTTATTTTGACTTACTATTTGGTTATGAGTGGGAACAAGCAACTACTCCTGCCGGAGCTATTGTTTGGCACGCAATCGATCCAAAAGAAGAAGATCTTGCTCCCGACGCAGAAGACGCAAGTAAAAAAGTACCAACAATGATGACCACAGCAGATATGGCTCTTCGCGAAGACCCTGCTTATAATAAAATTTCAAAGCGTTTTCATGAAAACCCCGAAGAATTTGCCGATGCATTTGCGAGAGCATGGTTTAAATTGCTTCATAGAGACATGGGGCCTAAATCAAGATATTTAGGACCTGAGGTGCCTAAAGAAGAACTTATTTGGCAAGATCCGGTGCCTGCGGGAAATACCAATTATGATGTGGAAAGTGCTAAATCTATGATTGCTGATAGCGATTTAACAATTCAAGAAATGGTTGAAACAGCCTGGGCTAGTGCCTCAACATACAGAGGCTCGGACATGAGAGGCGGTGCAAATGGTGCGAGAGTCCGTCTTGCTCCTCAGAAGGATTGGGAGGCTAATAAGCCAGAGCAATTACAAAGAGTGTTGAATGTATTAGAACCAATTGCTTCTAACGTAGGCGCTTCAATTGCGGACATTATTGTTTTAGCAGGTAATGTAGGTATTGAAAAAGCATCTGGATCAAACGTTCCATTTACTCCTGGTAGAGGCGATGCTTCTCAAGATCAAACAGATATTGAATCTTTTGATGTTTTAGAGCCGGTTTCTGATGGGTTTAGGAATTATCATCGATCAGTTGCCAATGTTAGTGCAGAGGAAATGATGCTGGATAAAGCACAACTGCTTGGCCTTACGGCTCCTGAAATGACTGTGCTTGTTGGAGGAATGAGGGCCTTGGGGATTAGTTCAGATGGGCATGGTGTTTTCACTAATAATCCAGGAAAGCTGACCAATGACTTCTTTGTTAACTTGCTTGATATGCAAGTGGAGTGGCATACGACAGGCAATAATTCTTATGAAGCAAAAGATCGTTCTACAGGAGAATCTGTGAGAACCGGAACCAGAGTAGATCTTGTATTTGGTTCCAATTCGCAACTAAGAGCCCTGGCTGAAGTCTATGCAAGTGATGATTCTCATCAGAAATTTGTAGAAGATTTTCTTAAAGCTTGGAACAAAGTTATGGATCTTGATCTTTGCTAATCTGAAGCATTAAATCAAAAAAAGGGCTCTGTTCTATTTAGCAGAAGCCTTTTTTTTTATGTTAAGTCTTGTTTTATTCCATGCTCTGTAGCCAAAACAAATCATCACGAGATATCCCAAAAATAATAAAGCTGTTAAGTGTAAATCTCTAGATAGAAATAAAAATACGGAGATAAAATCAATTACAAACCAGTAAATCCAGTTCTCTATAAGTTTTTTAGCTACCATATAAGTAGCAACCACAGCGCCCCAAGTAGTTAGAGCATCAAAAAATGGCAGGGCCGCATCCGTAAAAGTCTCTAGTAAAAAACCTGAAGATAAAGCAAGCAGTAGAATTAAACTTATTGCTTTGAAGTGATTGACGTTGCTCCAGCTTCTTATAATAAATTTGGACTCATTTGATTGCCATTGCGACCATCCGTAAAACCCCATGACTATATAAAAAATCTGCAAACAAGCCTCCATGTACAGTCCTGCAGAATACATTACAAAAAAATACAAGACAGCACTTAATATTGCAGCCAACCAACAAAGAATGTTCTGCTTAACAGCCAGTGCCAGGTAGAGCACAGCCAAAGAAACAGCAAGGATTTCCATTTAAAGGCTATTTAAAAGATTAAAAATCATATTGCAGTGAAGCTCCGAAGTATCTTGGGTCGCCCTGTCTTTCATACAAAGTATCTTCAAAGTTAGGTGGTTCATTACCAAAATAGAATCCTCTTACTGAATAGTAACTGTCAAATACATTTCGTACCCATAATTCTGCTTTCCATTGATGTTCTTGATAACCCAAACTTAAATTTGTTAAGGAATATGATTGTGATTGTTTATCGTGTGAGTCGGAATAATAAAAACTGCTTTTTCCTGTTACATCCAGTCTTAGAAAATAATTCTTAGCTGGCTTCCAATTCAAACCAACTGCGTAGCTTCTCTTGGGAGCATGAGCTTGCGACCTCCCCTCAAGATCTGGTCTAGATTCCCAGTTCTTTATTTCTGTTTCAAGCAAGCCTAAGTTAGCAAAAATATATAAACTTTCGTTTAAATCCATATTTACATTCATCTCAAGCCCGTAATTTAAACCTTCGGCAGCATTCTTGGTTAAAAAAGAGAAAGTGTTAGGGTCAGAAGGATCTACTTGAGAAGATATGAAAACTTGTTGATCTTTCCTGTCAGAATAAAATATGACCGCTGAAAGGTTTATTCTTGAATCTAATATTTTAGAATTTACACCCAATTCATAATTGGTAAGATATTCAGGATCATACAAAAGGTTTTGGTTCAAAGAGTTTGATTCTAGGCCCAAACCAAGATTAAAACCTCCCTGTTTATAGCCTTTGGCAATACTTGCAAAAAGGCTTGCGTCAATTTCCAAGTTTTTAATTAAAGAGACCTTGCCTCCGGTCATGTCGTTGGACGGATTAAAACTATCTCCAAGGGTGTCGACATAGTCTGACTGCCAATCCTCCCATCTCATTCCTAAAGACAATTCTAAAGTTTCAGAAAGAAAATAACCCAGATTTCCAAACACTGAGAAATTTTCTGACTTGTAGTTACTTGAAGAGGAAGATTGGCTGAAATAAGGTCCGTACGGATCGGAAGGCTCGCTATAATTACCGTCATCGTTCTTGAGATTGGACTCTTCTATTTCTGAATAACTCACCCCTAAGATCCATTCAATCTTTTCACCATTAGCTAGATCAACTTCATTTGAAACAAGCCTAAATTCTTGACTTACGGTTTTCCTGTCTCTCAAGGTTTCAGAAAAATAATCGTACACAAAAGGATTCCAGGATTCTTTATTTCCCCAATCGGCATCGTAACTGAAGATAACTTCAGTAATGGTAGAGCTTGTTAAGCTTTGTAAATCAAAGCCATTAAAATTATGGAACACCTTCAATCCGTACGAGTTCGTTTTCTGAGAATCCATCCCTGGTCTATCTGAAAGGGTATTTAGACTCCCATCAAGAGTCCAGATATCTGCAGGGTCATCAAGATCAACTAGTGAAATTAACAATTTAATGGATGTTTTTTCATTCATCTGCCAATTCATCTTAAACCGACTTGTCGTTTCATCTTTTCTGGAAGTATCAGACCTTTTTAAATAAAGATTTTTTCTGAAACCATCCGTTTTATCTTGACTAAGAGCCAACCTATATGAAATATTTTTATTCTCATTTAAAGGTCCTCCAACAGCAAAACCGGTACTTCTTTTCCCATAAGAACCTAAAGTTATTTCACCTGCTACTTCAAACTCATCCGTTGGATCTTTAGTTTTAATGTATATCAGTCCCGCCAAAGCATTTGCTCCTATTCTGGAGCCTTGGGGTCCTCGATGAATTTCGATCTGGTCTACATCAAAGGTAGTAGCTATACCGCCTTGTCCTGAATAATCAATATCGTCTATTAAAAACCCCACAGAAGAATTAGGTGTTCCTTGGTATCCAGATCTTTCACCAATCCCTCTAATCTGAAAGTATCTAGCCCTAGAATCACTAGCAGCAAAATTTAAATTTGGTACGAGGTAAGCAAGTTGTTCGAAGTGGTTTGTCGATTGCGCTTCTATTGTGTTGGCATCCAACAAGACAACACTGGAGTCTTCTTGATCTGGTGAAGTCTGACGCCAATCTCCCAGGACGACAACCTCTTCCAGGGTCTCAGAGATTATTTCTTTGCTATATAAAGAAAGTAATAAAAGAATTAAAATAAAAGATCTATTTTTAGTAAGCATGCAATTCCTCCGCCATTATTGTATGGATCAGGTTCAAAGGGTTTCTTTTTCAGATCTCAGGTCAACGACCGCCCCTTTACATTAGTAGTAATGGTATGCCTCTATAAATAAAAGTCTAGATAGATTTAAATTATTTCTGGTGTATATTTTATTTCTTAGACAACCTTCTTTAAGATAGCGGCCTTTAGAAACAAAACAAAGAAAATAATGACTGAATTAAAGATTGCAGATTTATTAAGCGCAGAAGAATACGACAAAAAAAGAGATGGGCTGCTATCAATAGCTAATTCCGATAAGGAGACACGAACCATAGAAATAGGCAAGAACGTAAGTTTGTTATTTGAAAACAAAGCAACGGTTCAAAGCAAACTTCAAGAAGTCTTAAGAAGTGCAAATGTTACTGTCAACGAGGAGGTTCAAGAAATACTTTCTGCCTTCAATCTGCTACTGCCTAATATTAATAACCTTAAAGCTACCATGATTATTCATTGTGCTAAGGAAGGAAACTTAAGTGTTGTTATTGAAGATAAAGATGGGATTGAAAAAAAAGCTTGGATACAAATAGGAGAAAACGATAGAGTCTTTGGTAATTCAAATTCCAATATTGAATCATCTGTAATTGAAGATCACCAAATAGCTTTTGTCCTAGAATTTAATCTGAGTAATCTCATGATTAAAGACCTCCAGGCAGGAATGACTTTATATGCAGGTATAGATCATCCGAAATACAACATCCGAACTAAAGAAATTCTTAAAAAAACCACGACTTCTTTGGCAAAAGATTTTTCTTTGATCTGAGAATTAATAAATTATAGACAACGCTGTTATTTTTAAATATAAAAGATTAGAATGCCGCGAAATGAAACTAAAAGAACTAAAAGAACTGATAGAAGGCTGTCATCCAGAGGATTTAAACAACAACATTGAAGCGGTCGTTATCACTGCGAATAACGAGACATTCTCCACCGGAAGTATAAGATTAGACACCGACTCCGGAAGAATTATGATCGCAGCAAAAAACTCCGATCACTTCGAAGTAAACAATCACAACGCCACAAAAGAAATGGAATTCGCCCTAAAGATGATTAGTAATAAAAAAGTAGAATTAAAACCTGCTCAGCACTAACTTTCGTATTTATTTAATTCCTCTTTTGCAATAGTTCTAAGGTGAACTTCATCAGGTCCATCCCCTATTCTCAGATATCTAATTGAACTATAAAGGCCAGCAAGAGGAGTATCTTGTGAAACGCCCGCTCCACCATGAATCTGAACAGCTCTCTCTATAACCCTAACTGCCATCATTGGAACTTCTACTTTTGGTTGTGCGATTTCACTTTTAGCAATTTTATTACCTACTGTGTCCATCATATAGGCAGCTTTAAGTGTTAATAGTCTGCACATTTCTATCTCAGTTCTGCACCTAGCAATAACATCATAATTACCGCCCAGTTCAGCTATCGCCTTACCAAAAGCAATTCGAGTAGTTGCTCTCTCACATAAAAGCTTTAAAGCTTGTTCGGCAGCACCAATAATTTTCATGCAATGATGTATACGTCCGGGTCCTAATCTTCCTTGTGCAATTTCGAAACCACGACCTTCTCCTAAAATTATGTTCTCTTTTGGCACCCTAACATCTCTAAAAGTTAGATGAGCATGACCATTAGGAGCATGGTCTGCCCCATAAACCGTTAGCATTCTTTCCAAATTTATACCTGGAGTATCTCTAGGAATAATAATTTGAGATTGCCTCTGATGCTTTGGCGCATCAGGATTTGAAACTCCCATAAAAATCATAAAGCCACAATCAGGCCTTCCGTAACCTGAAGTCCACCACTTTTCTCCATTAATCACATATTCATCCTCATCAGCCACTATAGTGCTTGATATATTGGTGGCATCTGAAGATGCTACGTTTGGCTCTGTCATGGCAAAAGCCGATCTCATGGTTCCTTCCAGTAAAGGTTTTAGCCATTTTTCTTTCTGTTCTTCGGAGCCATATTTATCTAAGACCTCCATGTTTCCAGCATCAGGGGCTGAAGAATTAAACACTTCTGCAACCCAACCCACACCCATCATTTCAGCCAAAGGTGCGTATTCTAGATTAGTAAGCCCATAACCAAGCTCACCTGTTAAAGAAAAATTCCACAACCCTTCAGATTTTGCCTTTTCCTTTAACTCATAAATGACGGCTGGAACTTGCCATTGGTTACCTTCGTTTCTAAATACTTCCATCTGATTTTTATAAACCTGCTCAGCTGGTCTAACGTTTTCTTTCAGAAATTTAGAAACAATATTTATTAGATCTTTGGTTTGTTTGGTGTGTTCAAAATGCATCTTATTTTTATTAAATTATTAGTTATATCAAAAGATTTTATTTAAACAATTATAACTAGTAAAAATTAATTAAACTTAGAATCCATACTAATATTGTATTAATGGAGAAACTCTCCATCTGTCTCAAAAACACTACCTAGAATGGGATATGAATGAATATAAAAATAAGCTCTTTAAATAGTGATATTATTAGACGAAAGTAGACCATAAGACATCGGGGAGAAGACAATGGATTTCAGAGATTATTCAATCAGTGAGTTAGCGGGCAAAGTTCAGTCTAAAGATATTTCTGCGAAAGAAATTACATCATCAGCTTTAAGCAATATAGAGAATCAAGATAAAATCATTAATGCATTTTGTGCGGTTAATCCAGAAGATGCTATAAAACAAGCCATCTCTCTAGATGAAAGAATATCGAAAGGTGAGGATGTTGGACCGCTTGCTGGTATACCAATAGGGGTTAAAGACCTTGAAGATGCTAAAGGTTTTGTAACTACTTTTGGATCGGCATTACATGTTAATGATAAACCGGCTGCTGAAGATTCAATATTAGTGAATAGATTAAGACAAGCAGGTTGTGTAGTTTTAGGTAAGACAAATACACCTGAATTTGGCCACAAAGGTAAAACAGACAATAAGTCATTTGGAGCAACTAAAAATCCTTGGAATTTAGAATATTCACCTGGTGGTTCTTCTGGAGGAACATCAGCAGCATTAGCTGCTGGGATGATTCCTTTAGGAACAGGTTCGGATGGAGGCGGATCAATTAGGATACCTGCTGCTATTGGCGGTTTGAGTGGAATTAAAACTTCTCAAGGCAGGATACCCATAGGAGGAACAACACCTCCCGGCTCTGGTTTATTAACCGTAAAAGGCCCTATGGCAAGAACAACTATAGATAATGCAATAGCTTTAGATGCTACAGTTGGTGCTGACCCTACTGATATCTTTTCGCTAGAAGGAGGAAATCCGAATTGGGCAAAACAGTTATCAGAAGAATTACCTAAAACTGCTATTTGGTCACCTACAATGGGTTTTTCAGATGTTGATAAAGAAGTATTGAGTGTTTGCGAGAAGGCTATTTCCTCCCTTCAAGATGCCGGGGTTACTATCATAGAAAAAGATACAATCTGGAGTGAGAATCCAGTCGATGCATGGATGGTATTCTGGGCTTCTGCTTGTGCTAGAAGACAGCAACATTTAATCGGTACACCAGAGTATGAACAAATAGACCCTTTACTTAGAATCTTCATAGAAATGGGAGTGAATATGGACGGAGCTGCTTATGCTTCTTCGATAGACGCTTGCCATAAACTTGGATATCAACTTGAAGAAGTTTTTAAAGAATCACCTTTGATAATTACTCCTGCAACCTGCGGACAAGCGCCGAAGATAGAAGGAGACGGTTATGTTAACGGTACAGAGACTCCTGCCTGGGTAGATTTTACTATGGGAATCAACATGACAAGAAACCCTGCCGGCGTAATACCTGCTGGGATACTTTCAACTGGAATGCCTGTAGCATTACAAATAATTGGCGGTCAACGCGAAGATTTAATAGTACTTAAAGCAATGCATGCTTTTGAGTCTGTTTTGAACTTTGAGCATAGAGCTTCTGGTCATGAAAGCTAGCCATGTACCAACAATAGATTTTGCTTTAGCAAAAACTGACCCCGATCAACTTGAGCAGTTAGACTCTGCTTGCAGAGATCATGGCTTTTTTCTGTTAAAAAATCATGGAATACAATCAGCAATCAATGCTATGTGGAAGGCATCAGAGTGGTTTTTTGAACAACCTAGGGAAGATAAGCTAGCAATCTCAAGAACGGAATCTATTCCACTAGGTTATTACGATAGAGAACTCACAAAACAAAAAAGAGACCTGAAAGAAGTTTTTGATTACATGAAACCTAAAATAGATGGTGATGATTTTAATCAATGGCCAGAAGATAAAGATTTTAAAAATGTTATGGAAAGATTCTTTAAAGAAGCTTCAGTTGTTGCTGAAGAAACTTTAAATCTTGTTTTTCACGCATTAAATAATAGTCAGATTGAATTGCCAGTTGGAGAATCCAAAACTAGTAATGTGAGACTAAATTTTTACCCTACGAGTGACCCTCTGGATTCGAATGATCAAGAAAAAGTTTCCGAACTAGGCGATATGGCACTTCACCATCACACCGATCCTGGAATCCTTACTCTATTGCTTCAAGATATGACAGGTGGATTGCAAGCTAAATCTAAAGAATCAGGTTGGATAGATATTGAACCAGAAGAAGACACTATTGTTGTTAATTTAGGAGACGCGATGCAGGTCTGGACCAACGATCAATACGTAGCAGCAATACACCGAGTTCTTAAAAGGACCCACAGCCCTCGTTATAGCACTCCTTATTTTTATAACCCGAAAGGCAATGCAATTCTTAAACCAATAGAAGGCCTTTCAAGCAAGTCTGATCTTTACAGCTCGTTCACGTGGAAAGAATACATTCAAGGCAGGGTAAATGATAATTACGAAGACCTTGGAGAAGATGATATCCAGATAGAGCGATTCAAGGTCTCTTAATCTTCTAGCATTGTGCTGTGGTTCCACCAAGCTAAATCTGAAAAAGCCCTAAGATCTAACTCATGTGTCCATGCAGATCTGTGCTGATGAGCTAAATGAAAATAAGTTTCCGCAATCTCTTTTGGAAGTAAAAGACCATCATGCTCCATACCTTTTGTCTCTCTGAATTTCTGAAACATTTCTGGCCCTAACATTTTCCCGAGCGTATCTGGTGCATCTACTGCTCCGTCAATTACTATATGTGCTACATGAATACTGCTTGCAGAAAACTCTGCATTTAAAGATTGGCATAACATTCTCCTTGCTCCCATGGCAGCTGCATGAGAGTGTTGTGTTGCATTACCTCTCATGGCTGCTGTTGCGGAAGTAACTAGAATTGTTCCCTTTCCTCTTTCTTTCATGATTGGGCAAAGCACTTTAGCCACCCTAAATAGTCCAAGACTTGCCATTCTCCAACCCCATTCAAATTCTTTATGGGTTGTATCTTTCAGGAGTTTCATGCCGGTTTGCGCACCTAGGTTGTAGACCACTACTTCTATGGGTCCAACGTCAGATTCAATCGAATTAATCAAATCTTCAATTACGTTATCCTCTATGGCATTAATTAAATAACCATTGGCAGAGCCACCGTCATCTTCAATTCCCTTAACTAATCGATCTAGGCCTTCTTGATCAGATCTTCTGCACAAGCACGAGTGATACCCTTCACTAGCAAACTTAGCAGCGACCGTACCTCCTATACCTGCGCCCGCCCCTAAAACTAAACATACTGGCTTCATAATTCTCTCCTACTTATAGTTTATCTCACTGAGGCTGTCTGTCTACCGGCTGAGCCGAATGGAGTAAAGTGGCCACCAATTTATTATCAGTTGAATAAATTCTTCCTTCAGCAGTGGCACTTCTGTTTCCTAATTTGATAATTTTTACTTCAATTCTTGCCTCTCCAAGTGGCATAGGCCTATGAAATAAAACGTGTAAATCTGTTGTAAGAGGAGCCTTTTCACCCTTGTATCCAGATATCATGACAACGGAAGTGGCATCGTCTAAAACTGCAGAAATCATTCCTCCTTGTACATAGCCCATAGGGTTGGCGCTCTGCTCTGGAAATAAAGCACTGAATCTGAAGACTTCATTATCATTATTTTCATACTTTAGATTAAAAAATTTCATCGAAGGACCCGCGGACCCATTCTTCAGTTTTTCTAAAATATCTGTTTCATTTTCCAATTCCTCAGTGTTCATGAAATAATTGTAACCTTGGGTAAAAATAATTGTTATTTTTAAAGGAGAAAACATGAGAGATGATGCTGAAGAAGCAGGCATTGATGAAAAGATGCTTGCTACATTTGATAAGCTAGCCGGTAAATAAATAAGCAAATAATTATGAGAAAATTAAAGAATTCTTTTTTTGTTCTCTTTTCTTTTTTATTAATTTCTTGCTCAGAAGAAAGACCTTACCCTTGGTTAGAGGATTTAGATGATAAAAAGGAATACTTAGATTCAGGCAAAAATCTTATGGCAGTTAAGTTTGGCCTTAACCCTTTGGAAATAAAAACAAATAAAGAAAGTAACCTATTAATTGCAGTGCATGGAAGTAACAGCAAGGGCTATGAATGGATCTACCCTCTCAAAACCCTAGACAATGAAAATACCTTAACTTTGTTTTTTAGATGGGATGATAGTGGCTGCCCTACTCCTTCTTTTAATAATCTCAACGCAGAAATTAATCAAATTCTTGATCAAAACAAGAGTGTAAACAGCATAACCATTATGGGTCACAGCTATGGAGCTCTTTTGGTGTCTATGTTTGCAGAGAGCTGGTCAAATGATATACCGGTTGAGATACATGCTATTGCAGGTCCTTTGGCAGATATTTATAACATAAATTTTCTTTGCGACTATCAACAGCCTCGGTTTATTTCCACCAACTTAAGGTTTTATGAATGGAGGACTCAAAAACACTTGGATGGTGCATTTAAAGACCTAGACGTAGATCCTCAAATTATTAATCTACAAGACAGTATCGTCACTAGACTGCCAGAGAATTATAGAGGGAGACGACTGGGACATAATTGGTCAATAAGTTGGGTTGCAGATGAGTTAAATCAGAGATGAATGCTGATCATGTTAGGAACTACTTCCTTTCTTGCCCGGAAGCCATTGAAGATTTTCCTTTTGGCAATGAAGTACATGTTTTTAAGATTAAAGAAAAAATGTTTGGTTTTTTAGCTTACAGGGATGGCGTTGCTCGTGTAAATCTTAAATGCGACCCCGATGAAGCTATTATGCTTAGGAGTAGATTTGAATCCGTTATTCCTGGTTATCATATGAATAAAACCCATTGGAACACTGTGATCTTAGATGGATCGGTACCAAAGGATGAAATTGAAGTTATGATCGAAAACTCTTACGACCTGGTGGTTGATAAACTAAAGAAAGTTGACCGTCTATCTTTAAAAATTAGGTATCAATAAGATTATTTAATTTTGAGCTTAGTTGGTACCTATTGTTTGTTGGTGTATATTAAAGCTCAATCGTGATTTTATCCTATTGCTACGATTTAAAAGAAAAGCTAAAACGGTAAAAACTCCCGAGGATTTAAATAAAGAGCAGAGGTAGCCGTGAGCAAACTGTACAAAATTATTACCTTCTTATTTATACTGGGCATAAACTCAATAAGTACAATGGAAGTGACACAAATACCAGGAAACGAGATCTTAAAAAAACCCCTTCCTCTCCCCTATGAAAGAATAGAAGTAGAGCAGCAGGTATTATTGGATTTCATTACTGCTAGTAAAAAAGGAAGGCAATCCATTGTCATATTCGGTGCGAATTGGTGTCCTGATTGCAGGATACTGGAAGGAACTTTAAAGCTCCCAACTGTGAGTAGGTATTTAAGAGAAAATTTTGAAATCCTTCATGTGGATCTAGGAAAATACGACATCAATATGAATTTACTTGAAGTACTGGGTATTCCACGTCAAGAAGGTGTCCCGAGAATAGTTATTTTTGGAGAAAATGGAATTGCCCTAAACCTAGATTCAACGGATAAAATGAGAACGGCTAGAGATACCAAACAACAGGATATATTCAATTATTTTCAAAAATATAAACTTGATTAAAAAAATTCTCTTCTCGTAGCATAAAACCTTAAAAGCCATTAATATTCATCCTCTTAATGAAAGTGGATAATAACCTATGGATATAGAACTAAGCTCAGAAGACCTTACATTCATAAAAGAAGTTAGAGCCTTCTTTGAAGAAAATAAAATAAAAAAAGATGAGGATTATTTTACCTGGCGAAATAATTGGTTTGAAAAAGCTAAAAAGAAAGGAGGCTGGGATGTACCCAAATGGCCAGCTAAATTTGGTGGTCCTGGTTGGACACCTACTCAACACTACATATGGGAACAAGAAACTACCAAAGCAACCATACCCTTTGATATTCCTTTTGGTCTAGGAATGTTAGCTCCAATCCTTATGGGTTATGGGAATGAGGAACAACAAGAAAGATTTTTACCCCCTATAAGAGAAAGAACAGTTAATTGGTGTCAGGGCTACTCAGAACCTGGAGCAGGATCAGATCTAGCAAACTTAAAAACCAAAGCAGTTCTCTCTGAAGACGGTACTTATTACACAGTAAATGGATCGAAGATGTGGACAACGCTTGCCCATGTAGCGGACTGGATATTTTGCCTAACAAGAACTGATGATAGTGGCATTAAACAAAAAGGTATAACTTTCCTACTCTTTCCTATGAAACAAGAAGGAATAGAAGTTAAACCAATAATAACTCTAGGCGGAGCACATACAGTAAATACTGTTCATTTTACTGACGTAAAAGTTCCTGTTGAAAACAGGATTGGTGAAGAAGGCAAAGGTTGGACTTATGCAAAAGGTCTACTTGAACACGAAAGAACAGGATTAGCAGGACTCTCTAGGTCACTATTCGAACTTGAAAATCTAAAAGACCTTGCAAGAACAGTGACCAGAGGTAACAGTAATTTAATGAATGACTCAGGATATAAAGCCAAGATAGCAGAATTAGAAATAGATTTAATGGCTACTGAGTATACAGAACTTCGTAGTCTTGCTAGTGCTTCAGCCGGAGCTGAATTAGGACCAGAATCTTCTATCTTAAAATTAAAAGGTACCGAAATTAAGCAAAGAATACAAAAACTGACAGTTGAAGCTAGTGGTATTTACTCTCCAGCTTGGGGAGAAAAGAGCATTGGTTTTCCTTTTGCAAAAGGCGGTACTACAGGATATCTAAATAGTCGGTACTTCACTATTTATGGTGGAGCAAGTGAAGTACAAAAAGACGTAATTGCTAAAAAGGTACTTGGGCTTACTAAGAGGTCGTCAAAATGAATTTTGAATTATCAGACGAACAAAAGATGATACAACAAAGCGTTGAGCGTTTTGTTCAAGATAACTACGACTTAAATACACGAATATCTTTAAGCTCAGACGACCTAGGCTATAGCGATGATTATTGGAAATCCATGGCTGAACTTGGCTGGCTTGGTTTGCCGTTTGATGAATCGGATGGAGGCTTTGGTGGAAATCAAATTGACGTTCTTGTAATTATGGAACAATTTGGCAAAGGCCTAGTTCTTGAACCTTACTTAGCAAGCATAGTAATGGGTGGAGGTGCCTTGAAGAAAGGAGGAACAGAGTCTCTAAAAAAAGAAATACTCCCAGGTTTAGTTGAGGGAACAAAACAATTGTCTTTTGCTTATGCAGAACAACAAAGTCGCTTTGATTTAGAGGACGTAATTACTTCGGCACGAAAAGAAGGAGACAACTTTATTCTGAACGGACAGAAGTCAATGGTGCAAAATGCAGAAACAGCTGATCACATAGTTGTTGTAGCAAGAACTAGCGGAGGTCAAATAGATGAAAACGGAATTACCTTGTTTCTAATAGATGCAAAGTCAGATGGACTATCTATGGATCATTTCCCAACCGTTGATGGCCTGAGAGCCTCCGAGATAATTCTAGAAAATGTGTCAGTCAATGTTGACAGGGTAATAGGTAATGTTGATGAAGGGTTTGAAATTCTACAATCGGTAGCGAATGACGCAATACTCGCACTTAGTGCAGAAGCGCTAGGCGCTATGGAAGTTCTTTATAAAGACACAGTCGAATATACTCAGCAAAGAGAACAATTTGATCATCCTATGTCAGAATTTCAGGTTCTACAACATCGAATGGTAGATATGTTTATGGAGTATGAACAATGTAAATCCATGCTTTATAGAGCAACAATGGAAAGTGTCCAAGACCCCAAATCTGCTCAAAGAACCATACACGGCCTGAAACATCTAATTGGGAAATCTGGTCTTTTTGTCGGCGAAAATGCTGTTCAATTGCACGGAGGAATGGGAGTGACAGAAGAGCTGAGAGTGGGTCACTTCTTTAAAAGACTCTTAGTCATTGATGCAATGTTTGGTAATGCAGATCACCACCTGCAGAAATTCACAACTTATTAAATTGCGCGGATAAAAAAACTACCTTTTAAATAAGATTGAGTCGTATCTGGGAATTACCTGTAGCCAGTAAAGTCTCTTCAATTGAATAAGTGCTGAGGCCCAGCTCACTTTTAGCTAAAGAACAATAAGACCTTGGTGAATCATAAGTTTTATTGGTTGGCTTGCCATCAAGCATTTGCTCTCCACCTATCTCTCCAATATCAGAAAAAAGTTCCTTAAGTTTTGCCTGAAGTTCCCAAGTAAACATCTCACCTGATCTGTCACTGGCAGATAAGATATACCTTGAACCATTTTTTGGTTTAAGGCTCTCTGCAGCTAATCGGTGAGCTCTCGCAACATCTCTTACATCAACCACATTCCATAACATGGTACTGGGTCTAATTTGTTTTCCATCCCAGAAACCAAAATCTTTCCCTTTCAGTAATTGCAGTATAAAAAACTGCCAACTAAAAAATTGATTATGATTCTCAGACATTAAAGGACCAATAACGTGCAATGGATTTATAGACACTGCTTCAAATCCTCCATCTTCCTGAGCCGCTTTATAAATCATCTTCTCAGTATTGGCCTTCGCCATTGCGTAAGCTATGTCTCTATTCTTTGCAATATTATCTTCTGTCCACGCGCCCTTATAACCATCAACATTATCGCCACACCAATCTTTCTCACTAAAAATGTAACCTTCGGGCCTGGGATGACCGACAGCCGCAAAAGAACTGGTGAAAACAAACCGCTTCACAGAATTAGATTGCTTAATGGAACTCAAAACATGTTCGTTTTCTGTGAAACAACCGTCGTATACTTCTTGAGGAGTTTCACGGTTAAAGCCAACAGTAGCTCCAGCGTGTATGACTGCCGAACAACCAAAAAATGCCTTGTCATAGCTCCCTTTTTTAAATAAGTCTCCTTCATATAATTCAACGGAACCACCCAACCCTTTCTCATTCATCTCATGCAGATGTTCGGTTTTAATCGCGTTGCTTGCGTCTCTCACACACGCATTGACTGAATAACCTTGCTCCAATAAGTCTTCCACAATCCTTGAACCTATATAGCCACTGGCACCTGTTACCGCTACAGGGCCGTCTTCTATTTTTATTTTTGTCTCACTCATAAAATTCCTTTATTCTAAAATTGAACCCGACCATTGAATTTTCTTAACGTTTCTTTCTTCGGGAGTTAGAATTTTAATTCCATACTCCTCTCTAAGCGAAGTGACACTCCTGTCCATCAGCTCATTTGGAAAAATAAAAGGCCATTTCTTTTTCTTTAACCTAAGGTTACGCAAAACCTGAAAAAAAGAAACCACAGACCTAATTCCCAGCCCTAAAAAATTCATTACCCCTAATTCCTTGAATAAATCTTTATTAAATTCTTGTACTTCTTCTACTCCGTTGTAAGCCATAATTTCTTTCCAAGTAAATGATGTTCCAAATAAGGTCCAGAAATTCAAAATCTGCTCTTCTTCGAGAGAAGTATCAAGCCCAAATATCACATGAGTTGCATCATGGCCTAAAATAGTGGAAGAGCC
This sequence comes from Gammaproteobacteria bacterium, assembly GCA_015660645.1. GTDB lineage: Bacteria > Pseudomonadota > Gammaproteobacteria > Magnimaribacterales > Magnimaribacteraceae > CAJJAM01. The sequence goes on along the minus strand of DQKS01000070.1, from coordinate 3,759 downwards.
TTCTTGATCGTCTAAAACCTTTTTACCATTTTTTTTTAAATATTCTCTGTAATGTTCAATGCCTTCTCTTAATGTAAGAGAACATTCTTGGTTTTGAAAATCTAGCATTATGATAATTTATTGACACCCTATTCTAATCAAGCGAGTAGGCAATCAATTCTGATTTTATACCGTCACCACCTACGGGAACAACAATATATACTTTATTATTTAGTTCATAAACCATCAAAGAACCCAAAGCGCTACTGGGTAGAGGCACCTCCGCAATTTTGGAGCCGCTTTCTAGATCAAAAGCACTTAATGTTTGCTGAGCGGTTAAAAGTAGATTTTCTGTTGCTACAACAAATATTCTCTGTGGATATCCCAAGCCACTTAGATTCATACTGGCGATGTTGGCATTGTTCTCAAAACCAGATCCAACACCTGATTGCCACAAATGATCTCCTGTTTTCATGTTTATTGCTGTAACCCTGCCGTACGGAGGTTTCATGAGGGGTAAGCCACTTGGACCATTTATGAAATCTCTATTCTGAATAGTCTGTAAACCACTTCTCTCTATTCTAGTTACAAAAGGCCAAGTTACCGAAGGAACATAAAGAATCTGTTTATCAGGATGGTAAGCTGCCCCTGACCAACTTGCTCCACCACCTATTCCAGGAACAGCAACAGCGCCCTTATTAGTAGGTGGTAAGTACAATGCACCATAATCAAACTCTGAAACTATATCTAAGGCTTGGCTTCTTAAAGATTCTGTAAAGTGAATTAAATTATTTTCATTAACCCCTTGGTGTTCGAAAGGTAAAGGCTTACTAGGTATTGGCTGAGTAGGAGATGTTCTTTCACCAGTTAAAGTAGTTTGAGGAACAGGAGTTTCTACAATAGGCCAAACAGGAATACCTGACTCTCTGTTTAAAACAAAAACAAATCCTTGTTTTGTAACTTGAGCTAAAAGGGGGGTAGAAGTGTTGCCTTCTCGAATATCAATTAAATTTGGAGCTGCAGGTAAATCATAGTCCCATAATCCATGATGGACAGTCTGAAAATGCCACTTTCGAACACCTGTTTCAATGTCTAATGCCACTATTGATTCAGCAAATAAATTATCCCCTAGCCTCTCCCCTCCGTAATGATCATTCGTTGGAGTAGTAAGAGGTAAATAAACAAGATTTAAGTCTTCGTCACAACTAAACCAAGACCAAACATTGGTACCAGCACCTTCTAAATAACTTTGATTTTCCCAAGTTTCTGTACCAAATTCTCCTTCATGAGGAATAGCATGAAACTGCCACTTGAGTTGTCCTGTAACTATATCAAATCCTCTTACATCACCTGGTGGCATATATGTTTCAGCTGGCCAATCAAGAATTGTTGATCCCACCACTACAGTATTCTTACAAACCATTGGAGGCGAATTTACTCCGTAGTAATTATTATTAATTGACCGTCCAAGTCCTTCTCTCAAATTTATTCTTCCTCCGGAAAAATTAAGATCTTCTTCTCCTGTTTCAGCATCAAGACTATATAGGTAGCTATCTAGAGTACCTACCAAGATACTTTTTTGTTCTCCATTAGAAAAGTAAGACAAACCCCTATGAATAAAGCCATGATTAGGAGGATCTCCTGCTTCATAAGATTTTGGATCGAAGGTCCATATGGATTCGCCATTTATAGCATTTATTGCAACAACTTGATTTAACTGTGTAGTTGCATAAAGAACTCCATCAATCATTACCGGGGTCACTTTATTTTCTCCGATAGAAAAGGAATCTGACAGATTATTGACAGGCGAACACCATCTCCAAGCAATATTTAATGAGGAAAAGTTATCATTTGTAAGTTTGTTAGTGGGAATATAACGCGAAGAGAATTGATCTGAAGCATAATGTTGCCATCCAACTTGTTGTGATACGGATGGCACCACGCCACCCGATTCACTACAAACTTGAGAATTGTTTGAAGTGGTAGTTGTTGTAGTTGTATTTGTATTAATTGCAGGTTTATTGGTATCTGTGCCTCCTCCCCCTCCGCAAGAAACTAAAACCATCAAGAAACTAATAATATAATTCTTGCTTACAGTCCTCATAGGTTAATTAATTCTGTATAGAAGAGAATACTTTCTCTAAAAAAGTGTTGTTATCAAAATTCACAGGTTCTTGAGTTGAATGGTAATTATTCTCTTTCCTTATAGCGCTACCATCACCCATTCGGGTGTAAGAGCTAAACCTTAAAATAACAAGGTCTTCTTCCGGGTAAATAGAAATAATTTGTCCCTGGACTCCTAAAGCACTATATCCATTATTGCCTGCTGGCCACCAATAGAAACCATATTCACCGTTCAATGCCTTGCTTGTAGATTCAGCTACCCATTCAGAAGAAATAAGTTCTTGATCTTCCCACACGCCATTTCTAGAAAATAATAAGCCAAAACGAGCAAAATCTCTCGGAGTGGAGTCTAAACAACAATAAGCCATGGTATTAGCAGAATTATCTTGCCACCACTCTCCGCTAAACCTGATTATTCCTGATATTTTTTGATCTAAATAATCTTGAAGATTCTTTCCTGTTGCTACTTCAACGAGATAGCCAGCTAACATAACATCTGAATTAGAGTAGTTGTACAGTTTTTCTCCAGGCGTTCCTATAAGATTTCTATCTAAAGAAATCTGCAACTGGTTGTCTGCATTATATAGATCTCCTCCGTCTAATAATTCCAGCGCAGTTTGGACATTCATCATCTGGCGTAAAGTAATTACTTCTTTATCTCCACCTTTCCATTGATTAATAAAATCAGAAACTTGCTGATCTAATGAATCAATGAATGCATCCTCTATTGCCAATCCAACAAGCATACTTGTAAAACTCTTTGCAACAGACCAGCTTGTTACTAGATCCGTTGAAGATCTATTATTTGAATATTGTTCAGCAACTATATATCCGTTTTTTATAACAACAACTGAGCCTGTATAATTATCAGATTGAAAAGCATATTCTATTGCTTCATTAATCTGATCAGGACACATTCCCTGTGCTTCAGGAGAAGCAATTTCCCAATTTAGAGCCGGCCACGTATATCCTTCTTGGGTATTCACAGCTACCGAACAACCCGATGTTTGGCTATTGTTTGAAGACGAAGAGCTCACGGTTGGTTTATCAACAGGAGATGAACCACCGCCGCCACATCCTGGTACAAGAAAAAAGAAAATTAAAACCCTAAACCACATTCTTTAATTAAAAATAATAAACAAAACTATGTCAATCCTAAAAGACAAAAGACTGAACTAATCTTTTAATCGCATTCGAAGTCTTACTTTATAAATAATAAAAGCCTTGTATAGTCAATATTGTTAAATTGACTCAAGGACATATTATGGATTCACTATGTAAGAAAAGCGCCACAGAATTAGCCGATCTAATTAAAACAAGAGATGTATCAAGTTCTGAGATTGTGCAAGCTCATCTAACGCGAATTGATGAAGTAAATCCACGCATTAATGCTATAACTTTGACCCTTGAAGAATCGGCTCTTAAATTAGCTAAACAAGCAGATTCTGCAACCGAAGAAGATAGGCAAAGACCTTTCCATGGAGTGCCTTTTACAATAAAAGAGAATATAGATTTTGTAGGGACTCCTACTACCGCTGGAATTCCTCTGTTAGCTGAATCAATGCCTCCAAGAAATGCACCCATAGTGGATCGCATGCTTGGAGCAGGTGCAATACCAATTGGAAGAACTAATCTCCCTGAAATGGGGATGCGTCT
>DQKS01000079.1 GCA_015660645.1 Gammaproteobacteria bacterium | reverse complement strand
TTCTATTAAGCAGGAACCATCCTGCCCAAAAAAAACTTATAAAAGAAGAGCTTGTAGCACACATGTTATGTGCCGGAATACTCAAAAATGAATTAGAGGGCAGAGAAGGACCAAAGATGAGAATTAAATCTTCCAATGAAGTGCAATTCCTTAATTCTTTAGGCTTCCAACTGACTGAAGCCCAAAAAAAAACATGGAGTGAAATTCTTAAAGATTTAACCGCTAAGTCTCCAATGCGAAGACTGCTTCAAGGAGATGTAGGCTCAGGAAAGACTTTAGTAGGTGCTTTAGCAGCACTGCATACTGCTAACAATGAATGGCAAACTGCTTTTATGTGTCCAACCGAAATACTAGCAGAACAGCACCATCAGACCTTATCTAACTGGTTCAGTCCTTTGGGTTTAAAAGTTGATCTTCTAACAGGATCAACCACTGCTACTAGAAGAAAGAAAATAATTTCTGAACTGGAAGAAGGTAAGATTAATATTCTTGTGGGTACACATGCCCTCTTCCAAAAAGATGTAGTCTTTTATAGATTAGGTCTAACAGTAATAGATGAACAACACAGATTTGGAGTGCATCAAAGATTCTCTATGTTAGAAAAAGGAGGATCCAAAAAGCTGAGTCCTCACCAATTAATTATGACAGCAACTCCCATACCTAGAACTTTGGCCATGACGGTCTATGGATCTCTGGAAACATCCATAATTGATGAATTGCCTCCTGGAAGAAAACCAGTAAAAACTTCATCTAGATCTAATTCAATGAGAGACAAAGTTATAAAAAGAATTGAAGAAGTTTGTCTTGATGGTCAAAGAGCCTATTGGGTATGTACTCTTATTGAAGAATCAGAAGAACTAGAAGCTCAATCAGCAGAAGAATTATTTCTAGACATAAAAAAAGCTATCCCAAACATAAAAATTGGCCTAGTGCATGGACGTTTAAAAAAAATTGAAAAGGATAAAGTTATTAATGGATTTCGTGAAGGTAACATTCAACTTTTGATTTGTACAACTGTTATTGAAGTAGGTGTTGATGTACCAGAGGCGACACTCATGATCATTGAGAATCCTGAAAGATTAGGTCTCTCGCAGCTACACCAGCTAAGAGGAAGAGTTGGTAGAAAAGCAGGCTCCGACTCACACTGTCTCCTTCTTTACAAAGACCCTCTAACAGAAATTGCAAAGGAAAGAATAAAGACCATGGAAGAAACGAATGATGGTTTTGTTATAGCAGAAAAAGACCTAGAGCTAAGAGGTTCTGGTGATATTTACGGACTAAGGCAGTCAGGACTTATGGACTTGAAAATAGCAGATCCTATACGTGATTCTAGCTTATTAGAATTTGCTCAAGCAGAAGCAATAGAAATTGCAAAAACTGATGAGCAATTTGCTAAAGTTTTAGTAGATAGGTGGATAGGAACTAAAGTCGACTATTCTGAATCTTAAGAACAACAAACTTCCTTGAAGGAGCAGCATAGCCTTCAACTGTTATCTCAGGATTGCCTTTCAACACGGCTGATTCAAAAGATTTGAAGGGCATCCAGTCTGTAGTCCTTTGTTCAAAAATTGAAGTCATTACTGGATCAGTTGAATAAACAATTTCTAGACCGTTATCAAGAATAAGCCTTTCTAAGCCTTTTTCAGTATGAACAAATCGTACGTTGGGCATATTTGCATACCTCTTTTTAGGTACAAGAGAATCTTCATAATCTTTCGAGGTAACTATGGTCTCAATAATAATATTCCCACCTTCTTTTAAGTGAGAAGCCAATAATCTAAGGTGTTGTCCTGGATCTCTTTGATGATACAAAAGACCCATACTAAATATTATCTCAAAATAAGAAGCATCTACTTGAATTGACTCAAGCCTTTCTGGCAACATACGAATTTTTTTAGACCCTACAAAATGATTAATAGCTTTAAATTGAACAAAATGGTTTAAATTAGGCTCCAGACACAAGACTTCTTTCGCCCCTAAGCCCAACATCCTGAAGCCGTAATAACCGTTGCCAGAACCTACATCTAATATTGTCTTATTGGCAAGATCTAGATTAATCTTTAAAAAACGATCCCATTTCAGATTTGACTTCCACTCACTATCTATAAAAACTTCGTTGATTGAAAAAGGGCCCTTTCGCCAAGGAAGAAGTTTCAATAGTAAATCTTCAGTTTGAGTGAGATCTTTAGATTCCCAATTAGAATTTATTTTTACTCCTGATTTAAGATCTACAGTCTTATCTTTTAGGTCAGGTAACTCAGAAAGAATTTTTTGCCACAATTTTATGCGTTTATCTTTTTTATCTCCAAATATTTTATTTGTATAGGGGTCTAATAATTTCTGCCAGACTGGAGAAATAAAATCCATCACTTAATAAATAAATACGTGGAAAAATTAAGATTAGACATCAATTTATCTATAACTCGAAAGCCGATTCTCTTTGCTCTCTCTCTATGAACTAGCTCAGGTTCAGTTACGAGAATACCTTCTAGAGAGTCTCGTTTAGCTGAGATCTCCATCTTGGTATATCCATTCTTTGCTTTAAATTTATGGTGTAATAAAAACATACTTTCAGATTCCCTTCTAGATTCGTAATGAATCTTCTCCGAAACTATTAAAACCCCGCCGCAATTAAGCCCCTTATAAATATTTTCTATAAGAAGGTCTCTTTTCTCAACATCCAAAAATTGTAAAACAAAATTTATAACTACCACAGATGCGTTATTTATCTCAGAGGTGTTGATGTCTTCTAATTTTAAATCTAAGTAGCCGTCTTCTATATAAGATACAAAAGATCTCTTACATTTATCTATCATTGCTTCAGAATTATCTATAGAAATAACTTTTATATTCTTGTTTTGAATAGAGTCCAACAAAGCTTTTGTTGAAGCACCCAAAGAACACCCCAAGTCATAAAAATTTGAGTTATCTTGAGAATACATTTTTGCATAATATTCTATAAGTCTTATGCTAGTCTTATAACCAGGAACAGATCTATCGATCATATCTTCGAAAACTTCTGTAACTTCTTCGTTGAAAGAAAAAGGCAAACCGCTTAAATTACCTGCACTAAATATATCATCCTGCTTTCCCATAAGAGATAGTTTAAAATTTAACAAAAAATAATGCTGAATTACTTTATTAAATCTCCTGAAACTCCAGAAGAATGGAATAACTATTTCCTCTTTCGATGGGAAATGCTTAGAAAACCCCTTGGAATGTCAAAAAATTCTCTGAAAGATGAACTTGAAAGCTCCAGCTTCCACCTAATAGCTATGGATGAATACAAAAAAGTAGTTGGGTCTGGAAGGGTTCACTTTAATTCTGATGAAGAGGCTCAAATTAGGTATATGGCTATTAGTGAAAATCTAAAAAGAAAAGGTATAGGCTCTGAGATAGTAAAGAAACTTGAAGAATATGCTGGGAAGAATGGAGCGAAGACAGTAATTCTAAATGCGAGAGAAGAGGCTATAAATTTTTATCTTGCGTTGAATTATCTTGAAGGAGGCCCATACCAATCTGATACGGGCATTCCACATATAACTATGAGAAAGAATCTATCCTAAAAGTGGCGCTATAACCAAACTTACAATTGCCATAACATTTATCAAAATGTTCATAGAAGGTCCAGATGTATCTTTAAAAGGATCTCCAACCGTATCACCTACAACTGCAGCAGCATGAGTATCAGTGCCCTTTCCTCCAAGATTTCCTTTTTCAATATATTTTTTTGCATTGTCCCAAGCTCCACCAGCATTTGCCATAAACAAAGCCATTAAAACACAAGAAAGCAGTCCTCCTGCAAGCATTCCACCTAGAGCTTCAGCTCCCAATGTGAAGCCTACTAATGGAGGGGCACCAACTGCTATGACTCCAGGTAAAAGCATCTTCTTTAGAGCTGCGGTGGTTGCTATGTCTACACATTTTTCTGTATCTGGTTCTGCAGTCCCTTCTAACAAGCCAGGAATTTCTTTGAATTGCCTTCTGATTTCATTAATCATTTCAAAAGCTGCATCTCCTACAGCCGTCATTGTTATTGAAGCGACTAAGAAAGGTATTGCACCTCCAATAAACATTCCTACAAGAACCATGGGTTCGGAAAGAAGTAATTTCAAAGTCTCACCATCCTCCGTAGGAACAGTGGCAACAAAAGCTGAAATGATAGCCAATGCAGCTAGAGCAGCCGCCCCAATTGCAAAACCTTTTCCTATTGCTGCGGTTGTGTTTCCTTGTTCATCTAATTCATCTGTAATTTCTCTTGTTTCCGGAGGCATTCCAGCCATCTCAGCTATTCCGCCTGCATTATCTGCTACCGGTCCATATGCATCTATTGCCATTGTTATACCTACAGTTGAAAGCATTCCCACAGCAGCAATGCCAACACCATAGATGTCAGATAGACTTGTCGATAAATAAATTATTATGGCAATTGATCCTATTGGTAAAACAACTGATTGCATACCAACAGACAAGCCTGTAATCATTACTGTTGCCGGTCCTGTTTGAGCTGACTTCGCTATTTTTACAACCGGAGTGGAACCTGTGTAATATTCTGTAATTAGTCCAATTACTATGCCTCCAACTGCACCAGTCAATACAGCTAGCCAAACATCAACAGGTACATATATATTATTTTCAGGTAAAAGAGCATTTATTAGAAAGTATGAAGCTGCAATAAAAACAATAGGAGCGCCTATTGTTCCTGTTCGTAAAGCAGAAGCAGGAGAGAGACTTGAAAATACTCTTACTATGATAATTCCTATCATAGATGATATTAATCCTATCGACGCTAGGGCTAATGGTAAAAACATCATTGCTGACCTTCCCTCTGCGGCTACAAAAGTTCCGGCAATGGCAATACAAGCAATCATAGATCCGCAATAAGATTCAAAAATATCTGAACCCATACCTGCTATGTCTCCAACATTATCACCAACATTATCAGCTATTACGCCAGGATTCCTTGGATCATCTTCGGGAATGCCTGCTTCTAGTTTTCCTACTAGATCTGCACCTACATCAGCACTCTTAGTAAAAATTCCTCCACCGACACGAGAAAATAAAGCAACTATAGAAGCGCCCATACCAAAACCTTCAATAGCATGAGGGTGATCTGCGCTAATAAAATAAAACAGTCCACCTAGGCCTATCAAGCCTAGTGAGGCTACACATAAGCCCATAATACTTCCACCATAAAACGCTATAGACAGAGCCGTTTCAGCACCTGATTCTGAAGCAGCAGTTGCAGTTCTTACATTGGCTTTTGTTGCTGAATACATACCAAGCCAACCAGCAATTGCAGAAGAAAATGCGCCTGCGAAAACAGCTATAGCCGTATAAAGACCTAAACCTGAAAAATAAACAATTGCTATTACTACAGCTGCAAAAGGCACCAAATAGCTGTACTCCCTACGCATGAATGTCATGGCTCCTGAGTGAATCTGATCACCAATCTTAGTTACCGCTTCGTTTCCTGCCGGATACCTGCTGACAACTACGTAAATAGCTAAAGCCACGAGCAATCCAAAAACACCTAAAAGTGGCGGTATATGTAAATATGATTCCATCATCATCTGCTCCGTTTAGTAAATCTAACCTTTTAAAAGTTATAAAGCGCGTGAGTCTACAAGAATAAGAAATTAAAGAAAACTAAATTTTGCTATCAAAAATTTCTTTATCAAACTCTCCTTCAGATTTTGCAACCACACAAGAAACCATTGAGTCTCCACAGACATTAACTACGGTTCTTGTCATGTCTAAAAGTCTATCTACTCCAATGATTAACGCTATTCCTTCCACTGGTAATCCAACCTGTTCTAAAACCATAGCCAGCATAATTAAACCCACACCAGGAACTCCTGCAGTTCCTATGCTAGCTAGTGTTGCTGTCAAAATAACCATCAAGTAGTCTATGGTAGTAAGGTCAATATTATAAGCTTGGGCTATAAATACAGTGGCAATTCCTTGCATGATTGCAGTGCCATCCATGTTTACAGTTGCGCCAAGGGGCACAGTAAAAGATCCAATTGAAGGCTTTACACCCAATTTAGTGGTAACAGTTCTTAAAGTTACTGGCATAGTTGCGCTACTAGATGAAGTGCTGAAAGCAAATACAGATAATGATCTTAATTTACTAAAGAAAGTAAATGGATTTAACTTAGCAATGAGAGTAATAAACAATCCATAAGTTACCAGTCCATGGAATATGAGAACGAATAATAATAAAAAGAAATACTTACTTAAGTCACCTATTACGCCAATACCTTTAACAGCAAATAAGGTTAATAATAAAGAAAAAACTCCATATGGGGCTAACTCAATCAACATAGTAACTAGCTTTAAGACAACATCATTTAGTCTTTGAAAACTTTGTTGTAAAGGCTTTCCAGAATCACCAATGCCCTTCAAAGCTATGCCGAACAACAAAGAGAAAACTATTATTTGGAGCATGTTGCCCTCGGCCATGGCAGCAATAGGGTTAGTCGGAAAAATACTAACTATGACTTGTTTAAGAGAAGGAGGATCTGTAGCTACGAAAGCTTGCGGGAGAGCTAAATTAGCACCTAACCCCGGCTCTATAAGCAATGCGAAAAATAAGGCAAGTGAAATAGCTATAGCTGTAGTTATAAGATACAGAGACAAAGTTTTTACGGTGATGGTGCCTATTTGAGAAGATGAAGAGATTGATAAAACTCCACAAACCAAAGAAAAGAAAACCAGAGGAACAATAGCTAATCTTAAAGAGGCAATAAAGATTTGCCCTACAATATCAAAAATTCCATTAGCTAAAAGGTCATATAAAATAATATCACCAGTGTTACCCAACAACCCTGAATCATGTGTAAGTTTTATTAAGGCTCCACCCAAGATACCGCCTATCATCGCTAAAACTATTCTAGTTGTTAAAGTCATTACTTAATCTATTTCAACCATTTCAAAGTCTTCCTTACTAACACCACAATCTGGACAAACCCAGTCTTCGGAAATGTCATCCCATTTTGTTCCGGGCTCAATACCATCTTCTGGCCACCCTTCTGCTTCATCATATACCCATCCGCATACGATACATTCCCATTTTTTCAATTTTGTCTCCTCGTTAACTAAAAAAATAAAACATTCTAACTCAACTTTCTTAACAACCTAGACTAAAGTATCGATCTTTAATGAATAAAATGACAATCAAAAAACTGATAGGTTTATCCGCTCTTATGAGATTGGATAAACCTATAGGAACTTTTTTGTTGTTATGGCCAACATTAACCACCTTTTATATTCTTACAAATGGACAGCCTAATCTTACTTTGGTATTTATTTTTATACTTGGAACTTTATTTATGAGGTCTGCAGGTTGTACAATTAATGACTTCTTAGATAAAGATTTTGATGGAAAAGTTGAACGTACGAGAGGAAGACCTCTAGTTATTGGTACAGTTTCTCCTCAAGAAGCTTTAATACTGTTTTTTAGTCTCGTAGCAGTTTCTGCCTATCTTCTTACTTGGACCAACCAATTCACTTTTATGCTAGCTTGTGTTGGTATACTTTTGACATCCCTTTACCCTCTCACAAAAAGATTTTTTTCATTTCCACAAGTTGTTTTAGGGTTTGCCTTTTCCTGGGGAGTTCTTATGGTCTCAGCTGCTGAGTTAAACTCAATTAACCTAGCAACTATACTAATCTTTGCGGCTTGTTTTTTCTGGATATTAGCTTATGACACTATCTATGCCATGTGTGATAAACAAGATGATATTTCTATCGGCATAAATTCTTCTGCGTTAACTTTAGGAAACTATGTAAAACTATCTGTATTGATCTTTCATTTTTCATCTCTGATTCTCTGGTGTTATATAGGCTATTTTAAAGAATTAGAAACTATTTTCTTCCTTGCGCTTTTTTTGTCACTGATATTAGTTTGTTACCAATTGATTCTGATTAAAGATTATGATCGAAAAAAATGCTTGCAGGCATTTAAAAATAATAACTGGATTGGGCTTATAATTTTTACTGGAGTTTTCTTCAGTTACTAATTATGAAAATTGAATTCATAAAATCTATCACTGATCTAAAAAAAGAAGAGTGGGATTCAGTTGTAGACTCGGATTATCCTTTTTTAAAGTATGATTTTTTAAAAACACTAGAAACTACAGAGTGTGTTTCTGAATTAACTGGTTGGAATCCTTTTCATTTGCTAGTAAAAGATAAGAAATCATTGATTGCCGTAATGCCTTTATATATCAAAACAGACTCTCAAGGAGAGTTCATATTTGATTGGTCCTGGGCAGATGCTTATTATAGAAATGGCTTGAACTACTACCCCAAACTTGTCTCTTCCATACCGTTTACACCTGCCTCAGGACCTAGGTTGTCTACAAACAAGAGTTTTCAAAGAAGAGAAATAACTACACTAATTTACCAAGCCATAGATGAAATTAGTCACAAATTAGACATATCGAGTATGCATATTCTATTGCCAGAAACTTCTGAACTTGAAGATCTTATACAAGCAGGCTTTAGTATAAGAACAAGCTATTCATTCCATTGGTTTAATAATGGTTATAAGAAATTTGATGATTTCTTATCTGACTTAACTTCTCGTCAAAGAAAGAATATTAAAAAAGAAAGACAAAAGATTATTTCTCAAGACATAAAAATTGAGAAAATAAAAGGTAAAGATATATCTGAAGAAATGATTTCTTGTTTCTATAATTTTTATCAAATTACCTATCTGAAAAGGGGCATGAGAGGCTACTTAAACTTAAAATTTTTTAAAGAAATCATAAAATTAATACCTGATTCTGTTCTTTTAGTATTAGCAAAGAATTTTAATGGAGATTACGTTGCTGCTGCTCTAAATTTTTATGACTCTAGCAGACTTTACGGAAGGTATTGGGGTTGCCTTGAAGATTATGATTCGTTACATTTTGAAGCTTGTTACTATCAAGGCATAGAGTTCTGTATAGAAAATAACTTATCAAGGTTCGATCCAGGTGTCCAAGGAGAGCATAAAATTAAAAGAGGATTTTTGCCTATAGAAACTTACTCTGCACATTGGATAAAAGATTTAAGGTTTAAAGAAGCTATTGATGACTTCTTGAATAAAGAAACAATTAATATAAAAAAATACAATCAGCAATGTTCAACGCTTCTACCTTTTAAAAAAGAAATTATTAAGAAGATCTATGAGCAAAGTACAGAAATTAAATAAAGAAACTTTGGTTCTTGCCATCGATCATTTAAAAAATGTAGATAGTGATTTCAAAAGAATACTTAATAAAAGAAATAATCAAATAAATACTTTCGAAAAGGTTAGTGGTTTTGAAGGGTTAATCAGTTTAATAGTTGAGCAGCAACTATCTGTTGCTTCTGCGAAAGCTATCTTCGGAAGGGTAAAACTAATCTGTGAAGATTTTCAACCTATTAAATTTCTTGAATTAAATGAAGATAAATTAAGAAATACTGGTTTAAGTCATCAAAAGGTCTCTTATTGCAGGAATATAGCAAAGGCAATAATTGAAGAAACCTTAAATTTTGATGAACTGGAAAAAATGGAAGACAAGGAAGTAATCCAAACTTTAGTAAAAATAAAAGGCATTGGTGAGTGGACAGCGCAATGCTATTTAATGGCCTGTATGAAACGTCTAGATGCGTGGCCAGCTTCAGACTTAGGTTTAATAGTAGCAATACAAAAAATTAAGGGTATGAAAGAAAGACCAAAAAGTTTGACAATCGAAGAAATAGCAAAACCCTGGAAACCTTATAGGTCTGTCGCTGCGTTATTATTATGGTCTACTCATGATAAAGATTAGTCAGCAAATACAGAATTATAATTCTCAGAAGAAGAAAACGAGACTTGATGATCTTATTAAGCTTTACGAAATTAATTATCTTAAGCTTTATAAAATTCTGCCAAACATTTTAAAAATGGATAACGCTAGCTTTTCCCTCCCTGAAGGAGAAGAAAGCTCTACGGTTAATATAAATATATACAAAGAATCTAAATATACTTCTAAACTAATTGTTTGCCAGGGTAATTTCTCAATAAGAAGTATGGAAGATATGATTATGGATGTTGCTATATACCACGACCTAAAAATGGTAGAAGTTAGACGTTTTAACGGGAAGCATCAATTCTGGTTAAGAAATGTATTTCCAAATAAAAACATGCTTAGTAAAGATGAAAAATATCAATGGAATAAGTATCTTTCTGAATGGTTGAGTTTCGTAACAAAAGAAGGACTTAGTAATATAAAAATTAGTAATAAAAAAGCACTAAAATAGTGCATTAGCTCTCTTTTAGAACATATTATTATATTTATTTCTTTTTCTGCACTTATTATGCTCATTTAATGTTCATTTCCTTGTTTTAACATGCTAATATTCGATTTTATTTAAATTGATCGGAGATATTAAAATGACAAAATATGAATATATATGGTTGGATGGATATCAACCTGAACCATCTTTGAGAAGTAAAGTTAAAGCTACAGAAGGAGAGGCACCTGTTTGGTCTTTTGACGGATCTTCTACTCAGCAAGCAGAAGGTGGAAATTCTGACTGTATACTTTTACCTGTACAGCAATATGAGAACCCTACAACTGAAGGTGCTTTAGTTATGTGCCAAGTCCAAACTGGTGAACATGAAACACACCCCTCTAATACAAGAGCTGCAGCAGAAGCAGTTGTTAGTGATGAATGGTGGTTCGGATTTGAACAGGAATACTTTTTTACTGATAATAATGGGAACCCTTTAGGGTGGGAAGATGGTACTCCGAGACCACAAGGAGATTATTACTGCGGAGTGGGCAGTAATAACGTTGTTGGTAGAGAAATTTCAGATGCCCACTTAGACGCATGTCTAGATGCCGGTATTGAACTAACCGGAACTAATGCCGAAGTTGCTCTTGGTCAATGGGAATATCAATGTCTAGGAAAAGGAATTAAAGCAGGTGACGATCTGTGGGTAAGTAGGTACCTACTTCATAAAGTAGCCGAAGAATTCGGAGTTTGTGTAAATATTCACCCTAAACCAAAATCAGGAGACTGGAATGGTTCAGGAATGCATACTAACTTCTCAAATGAAGAAATGAGGAGTTCTGGTTCTGAAGAACTTTTTAACGCTATGTGCGAAAAGCTTGGAACAGCTCATCAAGAAGGAATAGCGTCTTACGGTTCAGATAATGACATGAGACTAACGGGCTTGCATGAAACTCAAAGTATAGACCAATTCTCCTACGGAGTTAGTGATAGAGGGGCCAGCATAAGAATACCTATCTATACCGTTGATCATAATTGGAATGGCTATCTTGAAGACAGAAGGCCTGCTTCGAATGCTGATCCTTATAAAATTATTGCTCACATAGTTGGCACTCTGACTTCTTAATTTAGTGCTTATTTAAGATAAAATCTGGAGGCATTCAACCTCCAGGTGTTTGGTCACGTGGATAAATTTAATCTAACATTACTTTCAGAGCTTGAAACAGGAATAGTTATACTTGATGCTTCTTTAAAGATAAGTTCAATTAACTCTTCAGCTTTATCTTTTTTAGATACGAGCGAAAAAGTAGCAATTGGAAAACAGATAGATCAGATCTTCTATGAAGAACCAGATAGCTTGAAAAATTTTAAAGAATCTCTTAAAGAAAATAGACGATTCAATAAGATAGATGCCATGCTCCATCTTAAGGGAGAAAAAAAAGTTTTATGCAATTACAGTATCCACCCAATCGAAGATGAATCTAAACAAGGTCTTCTTATTGAGATAGTAAATAAAGAGACCTCTTCAGAGTTAATTGAAAGATATCGCATGAAAAAAAATCAACAGATTTCTCAAGATTTTATACGCGGTATGGCTCATGAAATTAAGAATCCACTAAGTGGCATAAGGGGTTCTGCTCAACTTCTAAGTAATAAGCTAAAAAGTATAGAGCTTAAGGAATATACAGATGTCATCATAAAACAAACTGATCGCTTAACAGCTCTTGTTGATAGCGTATTAGGTCCTAACAAAAAACCTGACTTTAAATGGCAAAATATTCACTATCCCATTGAAAACGTTATTAAGTTAATTCGAAAAGAACCTTCTTATAAAGGTATCAAAATTTTGAACGATTTTGATCCAAGTATTCCTGAACTTTGCATTGATAGCTATTTGATAGAAAACAGTATCTTAAACTTAGTAAAAAACGCTCGAGATGCTTTAATTGAATCTAATACTTCTTCTCCTCATATTCAAATAGTCACTAGAGTATCTCACAGTGAAATCTTTGAAAAAGATAAGAAAATTACGGTTTGTAAAATATCAGTCATAGACAACGGTCCTGGAATAGCTAAAGAAATAAAGGACTCTATATTTTTTCCTATGATTACTGGCAAAGAAAAGGGCACTGGTCTAGGTTTGTCTATTACTCAGGGAATAATATCTCAGCATAAAGGGACAATTCGCTACGAAAGCTCCGAAAATAAAACTGAGTTCTTTATAAATATACCCGTAACCCTACCGAAGAATGATCAGATAAAAATTGTAAATGGATAAAAGTAATATTTGGGTTGTAGATGATGATGAGTCTATTCGTTGGGTCTTAGAAAAAGGCTTAACTGAAAGAGGAATAACTGTGCAAACCTTTGATTCTGCTAACAAGGTGATTGAAAAATTAGAAACTGAAAATCCGCAATTGATTCTTACTGATATAAGAATGCCAGGTAAAAGCGGAATAGACCTTTTAGACAAAGTAAAAGAATTAAGACCAGAAATTCCTGTTATTGTAATGACAGCCCATTCTGATCTAGAAAGTGCGGTTGAATCTTACGAACATGGAGCATGGGAATACCTACCTAAGCCATTTGATATTGAAGAAGCTATTTCGATGGTTCAAAGAGCTACTGCTATTGATAGCAATAAAGATGAAGAATTTTCTGAATCTGAAGCAGAAGTTATAGGTGAAGCACCTGCGATGCAAGAAGTCTTTAGAGCCATAGGAAAATTATCTAATTCTAATTCAACAGTTCTATTAATAGGAAAGTCTGGAACAGGAAAAGAACTGGTAGCAAAGGCTTTATATCAACATAGTCCAAGAAAAGATAAACCTTTCATAGCATTAAATATGGCTGATATACCAAAAGAATTACTAGAAGCAGAATTATTTGGTCATGAAAAGGGGGCTTTCACTGGTGCTGACGAAAAAAGAATTGGTAGGTTTGAACAGGCCGATGACGGCACTCTGTTTCTTGATGAAATAGGAGATATGCAACTAGAAACTCAAACAAGACTTCTAAGGGTCCTTTCAAATGGGGAATTCTATAGAGTGGGAGGAAGAGAACCAATTAAAGTAAATGTTAGAATTATTACAGCAACCCATCAAAACATAGAAGACTTAGTCAAAGAAGGTTTATTTCGTGAAGATTTATTTCATAGACTTAACGTAATTAAGATCTCTTTGCCTAATCTTAATGAAAGAAAAGAAGACATTCCTCTGCTGGTAAAACATTTCTTTCATAAATCTTCTGAAGAATTAAAAGAAGAAAAAAAATATTTATCGGAAGAAGTTGAAAATTATTTCACGACACTTAATTGGCCAGGGAATGTAAGACAACTTGAAAATACGTGCAGGTGGTTGACTGTAATGTCTCCAACCAGAGAAGTTAAATTAGAAGATTTACCTGATGAATTAAAATTAGAAAATATTGAGAAATTAAACGATTGGACTAAAGTTCTTCAATCTTGGTCAGAAAGCTACTTGGCTAAAGGTAAAACAGATTTATTAGAGGAAGCTATTCCAGAATTTGAAAAGACCTTGATAAAAGTAGCCTTAAATAAAACAATGGGTAGAAAGAAAGAAGCGGCAGATCTTTTAGGATGGGGGAGAAATACTTTGACCCGAAAAATTAAAGATCTAGGTTTAGATAAATAGGTTTAATTTATTGTTTAATTAAAGGTAACCCGCTTTGTACCCACCCTTGAATCCCACCAGAAAGAATGTTTATATTTTTAAAACCTTGTTTTATTAATTTACCCCCAACGGAGCTTGAAGAATTCCCAAGTTTACAAACCAAGATTATGTGATCTTCTTCTTTCGGCTTAAAAAGTGAATTCTCTTTATCTACGGTATCAGGTTGCAAATTTATGGCTCCAGCTATAGTGCCTCCATTAAATTCAGCAGGAGTTCTTAGATCTACTACAATGGCATTTTTTTTATTAATAAAACGAGTTGCCTCCGAAGCGTCTATTTTTCTTCCTCCTTTTCTCCTTTCATAAATAATAAGAGCAAAGACAAAAAAGAATAACAGAATAAATGCTAAATAATTATCAACTAGAAAAACAGAAAATTTATCCATAATGGAGCAGGATTATATAGATTACTAAGTTAGAATAGTTGGTTATTACAAAATAAATATACTCTATGACTGCTTCTCTTGTTCTTGTTAGACACGGCCAAAGTGAATGGAATAAAAAAAATCTCTTTACGGGCTGGAAAAATCCAGACCTAACACCTAGGGGAGTTGAAGAAGCCATAGCAGCTGGGAATGAATTAAAAAATAAGAATTATAAATTTGATATTATGTTCACTTCTGATCTGCTAAGAGCACAAAAGACTGGAGAAATTATTCTTAAGCAATTGGGAGCTGAAAGCCTTCCTATTACTAAAAACCAAGCATTAAACGAAAGAGATTATGGCGACCTTTCTGGTCTTAATAAAGATAAAGCAAGAGAGAAATGGGGCGACAACCAAGTGCATATCTGGCGAAGGTCATATGACATCGCACCTCCTGGAGGCGAAAGTTTAAAAGATACTGCCGACAGAGTTCTTCCTTATTTTAGAAAAGAAATATTTCCGAAATTACTACAAGGGGAAAATATCCTAATTACTGCACATGGAAATTCTCTACGTTCTCTTGTTATGGAATTAGATAGACTCAATAAAGAAGAAGTAGTCAAATTAGAAATTGCTACCGGAGATCCAATTTATTATGCAATTGAATCGTCTGGGAAAGTATTGAAAAAATAAAACTAATTACGAACAGAAATATTTGCAGACCTTAAGACCTCCCTTGCCTGCTCTATTGAATATTCTGAAAAATGGAAAATACTAGCAGCCAATACTGCTTCTGCACCTCCTATTAGAATGCCGTCGACTAAATCCTGAAGGGATCCAGCCCCCCCTGAAGCTATTGTAGGAAGACTAATACTAGAAGAAACTGCCTTAGTTAACTTATTATCAAAACCCTCTTTAGTACCATCGCGATCCATACTGGTAAGTAATATTTCGCCTGCCCCAAATTCTTCCATCTGTTTTGCCCATTGGACAACATCCAAACCAGTTCTATCCCTACCTCCGTACGTAACCACCTCCCATCGATTACTATCCTTTGCAAGGCTCTTGGCATCAATAGCAACAACGATACATTGGGTGCCAAATTTTTCTGATGCCAACTTAACAAAATTGGGGTCTTCAACTGCAGCTGTATTGATACTTACTTTGTCAGCACCAGATCTTAGTAAAGCCTTTATATCTTCCAAAGTTCTAACACCACCTCCCACGGTTAATGGAATAAAAATCTCGCTAGCTATTTTTTCTACTGTTTGATAAGTAATCTCTCTTGATTCGTGACTGGCCGTAATATCTAACATAGTTATTTCATCAGCCCCCTCAAGATCGTAACGTCTGGCAACCTCACTTGGATCCCCTGCATCACGAATGTTCAAAAAATTAACACCTTTAACTACGCGACCCTTATCTACATCTAGACAAGGGATAATTCTTTTTGCTACTGCCATTCCTATTGCGCTTCTAATATTGCTTCTTCTAAGGTAAAAGCTTTTTCGTAGAGTGATCTACCGCAGATAACCCCTTCCAAATCAACACTACTGTTAGATAATGCCCTAATATGATTGAGAGAAGAAACACCTCCGGAAGCTATAACAGGGACTGATGTTTTTCTTGCTAGATCAAGAGTGGCTTCTATATTAGGACCCGACATCATTCCATCCTTTGAGATATCTGTATAAATAATTGCAGAAAGTCTTATATCAGAAAGAGAACGAATTAGATCAAGAGGTTTAATAGTACTTTCTTCAACCCACCCCTCTGTTTTAAGTTTTCCATCGTAAGCATCGAGAGCAAGAACAATACTATCCGGATATACAGAACTCACGTTGTATAAAATTTCTGGTTCTTTTACTGCAGAGGTTCCCGTAACAATCCTTGAGATGCCCGAATCAAGATATAACGATGCTGATTCTAAATTACGTATACCACCACCAACTTGTATTGTCTTGTGCGCAAATTCGGAAGCTATTTTTAGAATAATTTCATAATTGACAGGCTTGCCCTGAATGGCTCCATCCAAATCTACAACATGAAGTATTTCAGCTCCTTTTGAGAACCATTGCATTGCTATGTCTAAAGGATCTTCAGAAAAAATAGTTTCCTGATCCATTTTCCCTTCTTTAAGTCTGACGCATTTTCCTGACTTAATATCTATTGCCGGTATGACTAGCATCAATCACACTCCCAATTAATAAAATTCTTGTAAAGCTGAAGGCCTACCTTTTGACTCTTTTCAGGATGAAATTGGACTGCAAATATATTCTTTCTGCATACAGCAGATATAAATTCTGATCCGTGACTTGTTAACCCTATTGCATCTAGTGAACTGTGACATGCATAACTATGAACAAAGTAAAAAAAGCTTTTATCAGGAATATCTGTCCACATGTAGTGGTTTGTTTTTTGTGATACTTGATTCCAGCCCATGTGTGGGACCTTCACGGTTTCGCTATTTAAGATCCTTTGCACCTTACCATCTATTAAATTAAGTCCCGTAATGCCACCATTTTCTTCACTTAATTCAAGCAACATCTGCATTCCAACACAAATGGCAAGAGTGGGCTTCTCTACAATATTTCTTATAACAACTTCATGAAGGTTGTCTTTACGTAATGCTTCCATGCACTCTTTAATAGCTCCTACACCAGGTAGAACTATCTTATTGGCCTTCTCTATTTCATTAGTCTCTGAGGTGACTAGAATTCGGTCCGTTGGTGAAACTTTTATAAGAGCCTTACTAACAGAATGGAGATTCCCCATGCCATAATCAATTACAGCTATTGTATTCATAAAAACTTTTTCTTATAAAATCACAAAGAACCTTTAGTAGAAGGGATAGCTCCTTCTAATCTTTCGTCAAGCTCTAAAGCCATCCTTAAAGATCTACCAAAAGCTTTAAAAATTGTTTCGATCTGGTGATGAGTATTCTCTCCGCTGAAATTGTCGATATGAAGTGTTATAAAAGCATGATTGCTGAAAGACTGAAAGAAATGTTCAAACATGCTGACTTCCATATTTCCTACAGTATCTTTAGCATATTCGACATTCATAAATAGTCCTGGCCTGCCTGAGAAATCTAATACAACCCTTGAAAGAGCTTCATCGAGAGGTACGTAAGAATGCCCATATCGCCTTATGCCTTTTTTATCTCCAACAGCCTTGTTAAAAGCTTCTCCCAAAGTAATGCCAATATCTTCAATTGTATGATGGTCATCTATATGTAAATCACCCTTAGCTTTTATATCTAAATCAATCAACCCGTGACGTCCTATCTGATCGAGCATGTGCTCCAAAAAGGGTAAACCTGTTGAAAAAGAAGTTTCACCAGTCCCGTCAAGATTAATCTTAACTACGACTTCTGTTTCAGAAGTCCCGCGTGTTATTTCTGCTTTTCTCATTTTTCTATCAATCAATAAAAAGGGCGCGCATTATAGCGGATATAACTAAACTCTTCACAAAAGGTCGTATAAAATTGTAATTGACGATGAGAACTTTCAGCAACAGTGTAATTAAATGGCAAAAGGTAAATGGAAGAAACGATTTGCCTTGGCAAATCTATAGAAGTCCTTATAGGGTATGGATTTCCGAGATTATGCTCCAACAAACCCAAGTTAATGCTGTGATACCTTACTTCAATGCTTTCATGAAAAGCTTTCCAACCATAGACAAACTTGCCGAAAGTTCGAAAGACGATGTAATGAGTCATTGGTCGGGCTTGGGCTATTACGCCAGAGCAAGAAATATTCTGAAAACTGCCATTATCCTAAAGAATAATTATTCTTCCGAGCTGCCTTGCTCTCTATTAGACCTTAAAGCTTTACCGGGTATCGGCAGATCAACTGCTGGAGCAATATACTCTCTAGGTTTTAACAAGAGCGCAGCCATCTTAGACGGAAATGTAAAAAGAGTGTTGTCTAGATATAAAAGAATTTCTGGGGACTTAACAAAGACTGCTACTCTCAATAAACTTTGGGAAATATCTGATGAATTACTTCCAAAAAAAGACCACGGAACTTATACACAAGGAATTATGGATCTTGGAGCTACTCTGTGCACTAGAACTAGTCCTGGTTGTTTAATCTGTCCAGTTAAGAAAAAATGTCTAGCTAGAATTCATAATGAAACAACCTTATTACCAAACCGAACCCCATCCAAAAAAAGAAGGAAGAAAGAGGTATTTTGGTTAATCCCAAAAGATGAAGATAATAATGTCTACCTTGAAAAGAGAGAAGATTCTGGAATATGGGGAGGGTTGTGGACATTTATAGAATGTGATGAAAAAGAAAGCTTAAAAAAAATATATAAGAGCAAATTTAATACAGACCAATCAAGCTT
Organism: Gammaproteobacteria bacterium; assembly: GCA_015660645.1. Taxonomy (GTDB): domain Bacteria; phylum Pseudomonadota; class Gammaproteobacteria; order Magnimaribacterales; family Magnimaribacteraceae; genus CAJJAM01. The sequence continues at coordinate 2,046 of DQKS01000079.1, read as the reverse complement.
TAAAAAATTTAAAGAAATTGAACACAGTTTTAGTCACTACGATATCAAGGCAAATGTTTTCGTTGTATCTCTTAAAGGAAAGCCTAACCCACAATCTAATGTTGAATCTATATGGACTAATCCTAAAGAGTTACAATCTATTGGCACACCAACACCAATAAAAAAATTAATTACTGAAATTAATAAGAATGGCTAGACTAGTAAACTGCAAAAAACTAAAAAAAGAATTACCTGGGTTAGATTCTGCTCCATACCCAGGGCCAAAAGGGGAAGAAATATTTCTGAACGTTTCTAAGGAAGCATGGGGTCAGTGGCTAGAACACCAAAAAATGCTGATTAATGAAGGTCAGTTAAATCTAATGGATAGAGATGCCAGGAAATGGCTCAATAAACAAATGGAGTTATTTCTATCTGGAGAAGACTATGCAAAACCCAAAGGGTATAAACCCGAAAAGTAAAACCTACTTCTTTAGAGGAGAATATTTGTATACAATCCTCCAATCTTCAATGCCCAGATAGCTCAGTCGGTAGAGCAAAGGACTGAAAATCCTTGTGTCGGTGGTTCGATTCCACCTCTGGGCACCAATGTTTATAAGGCTTTAAAGGATTTAAACATCTAAATAAATACATAAAGTCTCACCACGTAATCAGAACCATACTAAATCAATTTGCTTTCCTTTGTTAGTTTCACCTCTGTTGACCCCTATACAGGAGCACCATGGGGGGGTGGGGCATATATATAGTGGTCGCACATTTTTACCGAAATTTCGCTGTATATCAGTTGGTGGTAAGCTAGATTCTTTATATTGGGAGAAAAACTATAACTTTAAGAATTTTTAAATATCTATTTTTAGGAGCTTTTCTACTGTTAATCTTGCTGTTACTAATTTTTATAACAGGTTCAAAGATGTCGATGGATTCGGATTTCTCTCATACTAATGCTACAAAAGACCTACCAAAATTCAGTCCGACTATAGGTAACGGTATAGTCAACATTAGTATAGGAGATATGACTTTTCGAGCACGAATAGCTGGATTTAATGGGGACTTTTCTAAGAAAGTAGTGATTCTTTTACATGGATTCCCTGTTACTTCTGCCATGTGGGTTGATCTAATTAGACCCCTTGAAGCGGCTGGCTATCGTGTGGTCGCATTTGATCAACGTGGATACAGTCCAGATGCTCGACCTGTAACATTGGAGTCCTACACAGTTTCTAAACTTACCAAAGATGTGTTTGCAGTAGCAGATACTATAGGTGCAGAAGAATTTCATCTAATAGGTCATGATTGGGGTGCTGCTGTAGGTTGGTCAGCTGTGTTAACCGATCCTTCAAGGATCACCAGTTGGACTGCTTTATCAATTGCTCATCCTGCAGCTTTTGGCGCGGCGTTACTGGATGACCCTGATCAACAGGCTAGAAGTAGTTACTTTGCTTTTTTTCAAACCCCTTGGCTTCCAGAAACTTTCTTCAGCTTTAATAACTTCAGCGTTCTCAAGACATTGTATGAGGGCATGTCAGAGGAAAAGAAGAAAGAATATATTGATGTATTCAGTGAGCCAGAAGCGTTGACCTCAGCATTAAACTGGTATCGAGCTATGGGAGATACTGGTCTTTCTAATCAAGATAGTGTCGTCAGCCTAGAAGTAAAGACACCTACTCTTTTCCTATGGGGAAATCAAGATGGCGCTGTAGGCAGGGTAGCTATAGACGCTATGGCTGAGTTTATGAAGGGTCCTTACACTAATATTGAGCTGGAAGCAGGTCACTGGTTATTTGTTGACAAGCCAGAGAGAATTATTAGTGAAATTTTGCTCCATATTGATCAATATGATCTAGACCTGACCGTTGATTAAAGATGTCGTTCCTTCAGGATTGGACCTGCAACCGCATGAATTAAGAAACATAAATAAAAATATAATAAAAAAAGGATTCTTCATATCTATTTTGTATAGGGTTTCTACTTACCAGAAAAGGGAATTTATTTAAATATCAAGATCTAACATCTATCCTAAAAAATAAAAGAATACCTGTTAATGAACTTATT
>DQKS01000083.1 GCA_015660645.1 Gammaproteobacteria bacterium | reverse complement strand
AATCTAAATCAATAATGATTTCTTTATGTTTAAATTTCTTATTAGAACCCTTGTCTGCAAAGAATGCATGGTCTGAATGAGGAGCTCCTAATACAAATTGAGCATGTTTCATAGGAGATTTATTGCCTCCTGTTAAGAGAATAGCTCCTCCGACTAAAACTCCTATAATGATAGAACCAATTACTGTATCGCTAATTTTCATTTATTATTCCTGTTTAATTAGTGGGTGATTAAATTTGACAACTTTTTTTTCAAGAAGTTTCGTTGAATGAAAAGAAAAATTTTACAATTTAAAATTGATATTGAAAAGATAAAAGATTCAGTCTTATGTCACTTAATTCAAGGTTTTCAGGATTAGTTAGATTGTCTATTTCTACAATCAAAGTACTTATTTCGACTTTTCTTTTCCTATATAAGTTTATTCCACTTGTTACACTAAATTCTGTTTGAGCTCCTTCTTTGTTTCTGAATAAGAAATAAGCTCCAACTATTAATGTAGTCCCAACCAATACAAGTTCATAATCATTGTCGTGATTAACTTCGTGTTCATGCTCGCATGGTGTGGTCACACAAACTATTGGGTGTGAAAACAAATTATAAGAACTCAAAAGAAAAGTAAGTAGGAGTAGTTTTTTCATTTGTTTTTTCCCAATCTAAAGAATCTAGCTTACCACCAACTGATATACCTCCAAGTTTGGCAAGGCTAGTAGAATTGTGATGTAGAGGGGAAGTTTACTATCTGATAAATTTATTAAAGGCAAAACTAATATCCAGTTATTTTCGTATAAGGAAAGTTTTCAATCATAATTTTTATCTTGTCGCTTAACTCGCCAACCCCCGCACTACTCCACAAAACAAAAAATCCAAGAAAAAACAAAATAAAAGTTTTTGCCTTACCGCTTAAATTATTTCTAAAACTATCAATCAAAGGCATATATAACAAAACTGATATTAATAGAATTGCTAATCCGTAATAAGGGTCGTTCCCCCAAAAAGTATTTGCAAAACCTATGAAAGAAAACAAAACCCCAAAACTTACTGTTAATGGTTTTTTTATGTTCTTAATCATCAACTAACTATACCACCACCAACTGATAAACCTCCAAGTTTGGCAAGGCTTTGAAGACTGTGATGTGTGGGGAAGTTTAGCTTGTGAGAAACAGAGCGATGGTTAGGTTTATTTTAAGTACTACTTCTGTTTCATATCCCAAGGATAAAATTCCCATTTCCCTGTTAAAAGCCATACTAAAAATACTCCGATAAAGTGAATAAATAAAAAGATAACTGAAAAAAATAAAGAATAAGTTACGAAAGCTCAAGCTATAGAAATAGCTCCACCTATTAAGTAAAAAAGGAATTTATTTTTAATATCCCAATCTTCCACCAAAGTAATTATGTGCATTGTTTATAGTATATTGGGTCTTCTATTGTGCTAGGATTAAGTGAGAGGAGATGAATATGAATAAAAAATTATTAATTTTGTTTCTGGGTTTAGCCTTATCCTTACCTTCTTTTGCGAGTTATCACGAAGGTGAGGGAGGCGGTTCTGGTGGATATGGAGATGATAGCAGTTCTGCTTTGGCTCTGGTAGCGGTAGGAGTTATTGCTTATGTTGTTTACAAAAATAGAAATAAAGATAAAAAAGAAGAGTTTACTTCTTACTTGAAATCTAAAAAAGTAGACTCAAGATTTGAAGTTTCTTTTGATAACAAAAATCTTTATTGGAATGAAAGTAATTACTTTATAAGTAACCAGCCCCAGATTGATAATAAGTTTTTTGTAAACTTTAGATTTAAGATTAACTAATAATCTAAGATCAAAAAAGTACTACACTAACCACTTTAAGTAATTCTTAGGTGGATGGACTTCTTATAGAAAGTTTTATTTAATGGATAGAAGAAAGTTTTTAAAGATAAGTGGATTAGGCTTAGGTTCTGCTGCTGTATTGGGTTGGGGCATTAATAGCTTTAATTTATTGGGTAGGGAAAATTATTATCTTCAAGGAAACTTCTTAGTCATTAATATTCTCCCAACACCACTATACCAAAACTCATCTACTCAAGTTTTCTCCAACTACTCTTCAGGTATATAGCTTAAAAACTAATAAGACTTTTCAGTCTTTATTCACCATGTTTCCACACTTCAAATTAGCAGGAACTGCAATATCCATCATTTTTGGATTTGGAATTTTTAAATCATTCATGTGTTGAACAAATGCCTTTTTTGAAGGTAGGTTAAGTCTTTCACTAAATTGAATTTCTTCTTCAATTGTTGACATAGTCCATCCTTTGTAGTCGTGACCCGGAAAAATTTGAGTATCCTTATCAAGTGTCAGAATTTTCTTTGTTAAAGATTCATATAAATCTTCAGCATTACCATTTTGGAAATCTGTTCTTCCTGTCCCTCTAATTAATAATGTATCACCTGAAAATAGCTGTTGCTTTCCCTTTCGCTGCATTAAAAAACAGAACGAATCGTCAGTGTGACCCGGTGTGTATATTGCCTTTAGAGTTATCTCATCTAATTGTATAACTTCATTGTCGGTAACATACCTTGATACACAGTCAACTTTACTTTTATTACCAAGAATAGATTCGCACCCAGTTGCATCTCTTAAATCTCCTAAAGCAGTAATGTGGTCAGCGTGAATGTGAGTATCTATAGCCATACAGAGTTTTAAATCCAACTCATCCAATAACTGAAGATATTGTTCTACTTTGTCTTTTACAGGGTCAATGATTAAAGCTTTACCTTTTGAACTGCCAATAACGTAGGAGTAAGTGTAAGAATCCTCATCAAATAATTGTCTGAATGTCATTGCACTATTTTAATTGATTAGACAAATTTCAACCTTACCCACAAACCGGTAGTACATAAAGCTAATACAACCTGACAACAGAATAAAAACTGAGAAATAGCCTATATAAAAGAATAGGCTTTCGTTAGTTGGTATGGTTCCTGAGATTAGAAGAAGGGTGCAAAGGACAAGGATGGATAGGATGAGTAGTTTCTTTGTCATTGTTATTCATCACCCGCAATATCAGAGAAATAGCTTTTTGGTTTGGAACCTTCATTAGTATCGGCTGGTAGTCCTTGTCTTGTTAAAGCTCCCGAAGCTCCTTTTCTTTCTTCTATGTCTTCTTTGTGTAAAGGTCGTGTAGGTCGTAACTTGAAGTATAACCACGTTGCAGTTATTAAAAAGAGTATGCCAAGTATGTAATCCATAAATCGTATGTAATCCATAAATCTAACTATACACCACCAATCGATACCTCCTCCAAATCTGGCAAAAAATGTTTGAGCACGCTATATATAGGTAGGGTATGGGGTATGGTCTTCTGCCCCCCCAAAAAAAATGTGCAAACCGCACAAACAGTGAGTGTTTTAGGGGAAACTGTGGCAACAATATGGCAACACTTATTTTAACTATATGGCAACAAAAAGGTCTTATATGGCAACATTGTCCCTTAAGTTTCTATGAAACATTGATAGAACAAGGATAGTAAGGAAGTGGCGTCCCCTAGGAGAGTCGAACTCCTGTTGCCTGGATGAAAACCAGGTGTCCTAACCACTAGACGAAGGGGACTT
>DQKS01000019.1 GCA_015660645.1 Gammaproteobacteria bacterium | reverse complement strand
TTTGAAGAAGTTTTCCAGTTATTTTTTTTCCAATTCTCAAGCCATTTAGTGATACCATCTTTAACATAACCGGAATCCGTAGTCAGAGTAATCTTTGAGGATTTTTCAAAGTACTCCAAAGCTTTAATTGCTGCCATCATTTCCATTCTATTATTCGTAGTCTCTTTTTCGCCCCCCCAAAGGTATTCCTCTTCTCCGTCTACCCGAATAATAGCACCCCAACCTCCGTCACCAGGATTTCCCTTGCATGCTCCATCTGTAAAAACTTCTATGACATTCATATTGACTTATAAGATAATTGTATTACAGATAAGCTAACTATTCTGACTTAGTAAGTGTAAAATCTACTTTTTTTTATTATGTTTAAAATAGTTCCAATAAAAGCATTTAGTGATAATTACATTTGGACAATTATTCAAGGAAATGAAGCAATTGTTGTTGATCCTGGTGATCCAAAGCCTGTTATTAAAAAATTAAATGAACTAAATCTATCGCTGAAGCAAATAATGGTGACGCATCATCATTTTGATCACAGTGGTGGAATCCTTGAATTACAAAAAGCTTTTAATTGCCCCGCTTATGGGCCTAAAGGGGGTCATATAAAAGGAATAACCAACCCATTGAATGATAACGAGCATTTTAACGTTTTCGACCAATATTTTATGGCTATGGCATCTCCTGGGCATACCAATGACCAACTAGCTTATTTTTGTGAATCTGAACCTAACCCTATTCTATTTAGTGGAGATACTCTTTTTGCAGCTGGGTGTGGAAGATTATTTGAAGGAACTCCTGCTGAAATGCATAACACTCTTTCTAGATTTTCTGCTTTACCTCTCAATACCTTAGTTTATTGTGGGCATGAATACACCGAATCTAATCTCAATTTTGCCATTGAAGTTGAACCTAATAATGTCGATATTAAAAATAGGCTTACCGAAGTAAAAAGTTTAAGGGATCAAAATAAAGTAACCTTGCCCTCTACGATAGAACTTGAACTTAAAACAAATCCCTTCATGCGTTGTGATGAAGAAAATGTTATCCAAGCTGCTATTGCATACAATGCCACTACAGATAACTCTCCTGAAGAAGTACTAGGAACCATACGAAACTGGAAAGATAATTTTTAAAAAATTATGAAAAAACATATTTTTTGGATTTGTTTTCTTTTTATTAGTTGTGCATTTGCAGAAGCTAATAAGCTAAACCTAGTTTCTGACGAGGCATTTAGTAAAGATCCACCAAAAATTATAGAGATAATAATTGACGAAACCCCTTTTGATCTTTGGGATAGCATTCGTAAAGAATTAACCTTAACGATACCTAAAGATTATTTAGAAGCTGACATTTACAGAAACAGGTTTAAAAATAACCAGCATACTGTGAATAGGATCAGTAAATCAGGACAGCGTTACCTCTTTTATACAGTCAAAAGAGCAAAAGAATTAGGTGTACCTATAGAAATAGCCCTTCTTCCTTTTGTTGAAAGTGAATTTGATCCCTATGCTCAATCTATATATGGAGCTACGGGTATATGGCAGTTTATGCCTGCGACTGGTAAAGAATGGGGTTTAAAGTCTAATTGGTGGTATGAAGGAAAGAGAGATGTTATAGCTTCTACTGAAGCTGCTTTTAGTTTTCTTATCTATTTAAACAAAAGATTTGATGGAGATTGGTTACTTGCAATGGCCGCTTACAACGCAGGCACTACGAGAGTAAACCGAGCTATAAGAAAGAATGAGAGAGCTGGCAAGCCTACTGATTTTTGGTCTCTTGATTTACCAAAAGAAACTACGGCTTATGTCCCTAAATTACTTGTACTGTGTGAGCTTATAAAGAACCCAGAGGATTATTTTGTTACTCTTCCTTCTATAGCTAATAGGCCTTACTTTGTAAAAGTAAAAACCCCTGGACAGGTTGATCTAATGCAAGCTGCCGACCTGGCTGGTATGACTCCAGAAGCAATTTATGAACTTAATCCTGGATTTAGCCAATGGGCTACCGATCCAAACGGTCCTCACTACTTGCTTCTACCCACAGGAGTAGCTGACAGATTTACCCTACAACTTTCTTCTTTAGAAGATATTGAGCTTGTGCAATGGGATAGATATAAAATAAGAAGAGGAGATAATCTCTCAAAAATAGCAGCCAAGTACAGTATAGAAGTACCCATCTTAAAAGAAATTAATCAAATGGATAGTGATGTAATTTATGCAGGTCAAGAAATTATGGTTCCTCGTGGGCCTGCTTGGGAGAAAACTTTTACTCCTAAAGCACGAAGCTATAATGTTGCAAAAGGTGATAGCTTTTGGGGGATCTCCAAACAATTTGGTGTCGCCATCCAAGATATAATTTTGTGGAATGATCTTGAATTAACAAAACCCCTACAAATAGGCCAGGAAATAAAGATTTTTTCTAAGTACGAAAGAGCAAGAGGGAAAACACCAAACAAAAAAAACCGCACACTACTTTACCCTGTTAAATCTGGAGATACTCTATACAGAATAGCTAATAGGTTTGCTGTTTCAATTAAAGAAATTCAAAATTGGAACAAATTAAAATCACCTGAGAAAATCTACCCAGGCCAAGTGCTAAAGATTATTTTAGATGCTGGTGTAGAAGTTTAACTTAAGGTCCCGAACGAGGATCAAGTGCATCTCTAAGACCATCACCAATAAAATTTAAAGAAAATAGAGTTAGTGAGAAAGTAAGAGAAGGAAAAACAAGCAACCACCAATATTCCTCCATGGAAACAGCTCCGTCTCGAATTAAAATTCCCCACGAACTTAACGGTGCCTGAACACCCAATCCTAGGAAACTAAGAAAAGCTTCTAGTAGCATAATTTGGGGAACGGTCAGTGTCGCATAGACAATTACAGGACCTATGGCATTAGGTATTAAATGCCGAAAAATAATATTTATCTTCCTTACCCCCATTGCCTCTGCCGCCAATATAAATTCTTGCTTACTAAGCCCCATTACCTGACTTCTTACAATTCTAGCCATAGTCAGCCATTCAACAGCACCAATTGCCATAAAGAGTAAAATTAGATTTCTACCAAAAATGACCATTAAAAGGATTATTAAAATAATGAAAGGTATGCCATAAAGAACATCTACTATTCGCATCATCACCGTATCTGTCTTTCCCCCAGTAAATCCAGCAATGGTTCCCCACATTACACCGATAACTAAAGCTACAACAGTTGCAAGAAATCCAACCATGAGAGAAATTCTGCTACCAAACATCATTCTGGTTAATAAGTCCCTTCCCAACGTATCAGTTCCTAATAAATGTTCGGCTGAGGGTGGTGAAGGGCCTAAGTCCAGATCTTGGAAAGCATAGTCATAAGGAGCTATTAGAGGAGTGATAATTGCAATAACAACAATAATAAGTATATAGATGCAACTAAAAAGCGACAGCTTGTTAGAAGTAAGTCTTACTAGGGCTTCTTGAAAAAGACTGGACTGATTAGATTCCATTTACTGTCTCAATTTTGGATTAATGCTTGCTGCAATAACATCCGACAATAAATTAAAACTAATAATTAAACATGAAAAGAATATAGAAGAACCTAAAATCATAGTGTAATCACGATTAAAAGCAGCCTCAACGTAAAACCTACCTAACCCCGGTATACCAAATATTGTTTCTACAACAAAGGACCCTGCCAATAAGCCTGCCATTGCCGGTCCCAAGAAAGCTATCACTGGTGTCAAGCCTCCCCGAAGAGCATGCACTACCACTACTCTAAATTCACTTAAACCTTTTGCTCTAGCGGTTCTAATGAAATCTTGATTTAGGACTTCTAACATCCCTCCTCTAGTTAATCTTGCACAGTAAGCGGCATAAGCCGTTCCAAGAGTTATTGTAGGAAGTATCTTATCTCCTGGGATATCTCCCCATCCTCCAACCGGTAGCCATTCTAGCCAAATTCCAAAAGTTAGAATTAACGAAGGACCAAGAATAATAGAAGGCACACAAATCCCTAACATTGCCGTTGTCATAGGAATGTAATCGTAGAGAGTATTGGGTTTTAAAGCACCTAAAATACCAGCACTCACACCCAATATTAGAGCAAATATAATTGCATAAATAGCTAATTCAAAAGTTATTGGTAAGCCTGTTGTGATTAATTCTGTTACAGACCTACTTGGGTACCTAAATGAAGGACCAAAGTCGCCTTGAACCACACTAAATAAATAATCTGAATATTGCTCCCATAAAGGTGCATCAAGATTATAATTTTCATTTAACTTTGCTAGCACTTCAGGAGTCACTGCTTTTTCAGCATCAAAAGGACCTCCTGGAGCTGAATGAACCAT
>DQKS01000039.1 GCA_015660645.1 Gammaproteobacteria bacterium | reverse complement strand
CACCCAGCCACAGAGCGTGTTCTTCATGCAGATCTTATGAGAGTTGACCCTGATACTAAGATTAGTATTTCTGTACCAATAAGGTTTATCAATGAAGAATCATGCATTGGAGTAAAAATGCATGGAGGCGCTATATCTCACTTAATAAATGATGTTGATATTAGTTGTTTAGCATCTAATCTTCCTGAATATCTGGAAGTAAATGTAGAAGAACTAGATATAGGGGATTCAGTATTTCTGTCTGCTTTGACATTGCCTGAAGGAGTTGAGATTCCTATATTAGCGCTAGGTGAAGACAGAGACCAAGCGGTAGTTTCCGTAGCAGAGGCAAAGATAATTGATATTGAGCCTGAAATTGTTGAAACTGAAGGAGAAGAAGGCGAAGAAGGTGAAGAAGGTGAAGAAGGCGAAGATGGAGAAGAATCAAAAGGAGAAGAAAGTTCTGATGATTCTAGCTCAAAAGGTGAATCTGAATAATTACAACCTTTCACAAGTCTCCATATTCTACTTATGACCTTACTTATAGTAGGACTAGGCAATCCTGATAAAGAATATAAAAACACTCGCCACAATGTTGGAGAGGATTTTATTGATCTTATTGCAGATAGGTACGAAATTGAACTTAAGAAAGAGAAGAAACTTCTAGGTACCTATGGAAAAGGCATAACATACAGTTCAAACATTCACTTGCTTAAGCCAGATCATTACATGAATGAAAGCGGCATTAGCGTTTCTAATGCAATGCGATATCTAAACCTCTCAATTGACCAAATTCTGATAGTTCATGATGAATTAGATTTACCAACAGGCCTTCTTCGATTCAAAGAAATGGGCGGCCATGGAGGGCATAATGGACTAAGAAATATTATTAACCATCTGCAAGGTGAGTCTTCATTTAAAAGGTTAAGAATTGGCATTGGGCATCCTGGTAAGGAAAAAGATGTAACGAAATACGTTCTTTCAAAAGCTAGCAGGAAAGAGAGAGACCTATTAGAAATTCGTATGAAAAGCTCTTTGCAATCTATTGACTTAGCTATTAAGGGGCAATGGCAAGAAGCTATGTTAAATCTACATACCTCTGAAGATGAAGAAAAATAACTTATGAGCTTAAAATGCGGAATAGTTGGTCTACCTAATGTAGGAAAATCAACTCTTTTTAATGCCCTTACTTCTGCAGGAATTGAAGCCCAAAACTTCCCTTTTTGTACTATTGAGCCAAATAAAGGAATAGTTCCAGTACCAGATCCTAGACTTGTTTCTATAGCTAAAATAGTAAAACCTGAGAAGGTAATACCTACAACTACAGAATTCGTCGATATAGCAGGTCTAGTAAAAGGTGCTTCAGAAGGTGAAGGTTTAGGAAATAAATTTCTTTCTCATATTAGAGAAACACAGGCAATTATTCATGTTGTAAGATGTTTTAAGAACGATGATATCGCTCATGTACATAATGAGATAGATCCAGTTATAGATCTAGAAACTGTCGAGACGGAACTGTTATTAGCAGACCTAGAAACTATTTCGAATGCAAAGCAAAGATTAGAAAAAGCTTCACGTAGTGGTGATAAAGAAGTTCTAGCTTCAAAAGAAAAACTTGAGATTCTTACAGCTGACCTGAACAAAGGCATCCTAGCTAGACATTCAGAGTTCTACATCAATAACGCTGATTATTTTAAAGAATTACAGTTAATAACCACCAAGCCATGCATTTATATAGCAAATGTTGAGGATGTAGAAAATGAAAATCCTTTGGTTGATCAATTGGTTCAATACGCACAATCTAATAACGCTCAAGTCCTAAAACTCTGCAATCAATTGGAAGCTGAAATAGCAGAACTAGATCAAGAAGAAGGAATAGAATTCTTAGAAGATCTAGGCATGGATGAACCTGGCCTTAATAAACTCATCAGAGCAAGTTATGAAATGCTTTCCTTACAAACTTATTTTACCGCAGGAGTAAAAGAAGTGAGAGCCTGGACCATTAAATCTGGATCTACAGCGCCACAAGCAGCAGGTGAGATACATACTGATTTTGAAAAAGGTTTTATCAGAGCAGAAACAATCGGATATGAAGACTTTATCAACTACAGTGGCGAAGCTGGAGCAAAAGAAGCCGGAAAATTAAAATCTGAAGGAAGTGAATACATTGTTAAAGACGGTGATGTTATACATTTTAGATTTAATGTGTAATCGTTGCTCGACTTTATACCTACACACTCATAAAATTCGCAACTTGGTTATGTAGCTCAGCTGGTTAGAGCACGGCATTCATAATGCCGGGGTCGGTGGTTCAAGTCCACCCATAACCACCAGTTACTGTCTTTATAAAATTTTATATCTACTATAAGGTAACTTAGTAATTTGGGAGAAGTATTATGTTAAATGCAGCTTGGTTATTTATAGTCTTTTTATTTTATTTATGTCTAGCCTTAACAGCGATATATATCGTTGCACATATTTTGATCTGGTTTTGGGGTTTATTAAAGGAGATTATTAACCCACAAGAAAAATATATTTCTAAAACAGACTCAACTTAAAAAATAGAATAGACCTAATAAAAGATCAAGGTCTAGGTTTTTTGAGTTCTTTTACTCTTCGTTCTATTTTTTCTGACTTACTAACTGTTATGCTTAGAAAGCATGACTAATCAAGAAGGATCTAAGTTCAGCTTTAAGGATAGTTTTATTTATGGATCTCCAGCTATTGGAGCTGGCTATATGTATCTATTGATGGCTATCTATGTAATGAAGTTTGCAACAGATATTCTTTTAATAGCTCCTGCTGTGGTTGGTTTAATTTTTAGCATTTCCAGAGTATGGGATGCGATAAATGACCCCTTGGTAGGATATCTATCTGATAAAACTAAATGGTCTCTTGGAAGAAGAAGAAGTTGGTTGCTTATGAGTGTGATACCAATTTCTATCTTCTATTTGATGGTATTTTCTCCTATTAAGTTCGAAGATCAAGATATGCTCACAATATGGATAGCAATTGGCATATTGGGCTTTTATACATCTATGACTATATTTGTAGTTCCACACCTGTCACTCGGTGCTGAACTATCTTCTGACTACCATGAAAGAAGCAAAATATTTGGAGTAAGGCATATTTTTTACACTGTGGGTTCTGTTATTTCGTTAATTAGCTTTTATATATTTATAAAGATAGAGCAAGATAATATTGAATTATTAAGAGAAACTATATTTAACCACTCCCTTATAGCCGTTCTTATTACTTCTATTTTAATTATATTTTCTGTCTTTAAGCTAAAAGAAAGATCGGATTATTCCAATAGGAAAATGAAGAATCCTTATGGTGCGTATAAAGATGTTTGGAAAAATCCTCATGCAAGATTATTAATAATTGCAACTTTCATAGAGCATATTGGTAGTGCTGCCATAGCAGTGCTTACTATTTATATTGCTCAGTATATTGTAGGAGCACCTCAGTGGGCGGCGTTTTTTATACTCTGTTATATGATACCTTCTGCTCTTTCCGTACCCTTGTGGATTCCCCTATCTAGGAAATTAGGAAAAGTAAGATTATGGGTTTTATCTATGATACTTTCAGGAATCTCATTTGGATCTTTTTTCTTCCTACTCTTTATTGAAGATGTTTTCGCGAAGATTATTTATGTATGTATAGCTGCATTCTTTGCTGGATTAGCAAATGGCTGTGGCAGCACCGTAGCACCTTCCGTGCAAGCAGATATTATTGATTATGACGAATATCAAACAGGAGAAAGGAAAGAAGGTTCTTATTTTGCAGCCTGGAGTTTTATCTATAAAGCGTCGGCGGGCGTTATGCTTATGCTTACAGGATTTAGTCTTCAATTTGCAGGATTTCTTCCCAACCAAGAACAAACTTTTGAAGTTAAATTTGTTCTTTTGACCCTATACGCTCTCTTCCCTTTAAGTTGCTGCTTAATAGGATCTTACTTGCTTACTAAATTTAAGCTTAATGAAGAAGAGTATAAAATTATCAGACAAGCTTTAAACGATAGAGGAACCTAAAGCTAAATAAGCGAAGACCCTTCAATCGTTATGCGATGCATCAAGCGCCTTTCTCCGTGGTAATCATTTAACGCATTATGCCAGGTACATCTATTATCCCAAAAAGCTATAGAACCTGGGGACCATTGAAAACGGGTAATATTCTCTTCATTTGCAGCATGCTCATATAAATAATTCAATAAAGGCTTAGACTCTTCTGTAGTCCATCCATCAAATCTTAGTGTGAAAGCTCTATTAACATACAAAGCTTTTTTCTTGCTCTCAGGGTGAGTGATTATTACTGGATGTAT
>DQKS01000067.1 GCA_015660645.1 Gammaproteobacteria bacterium | reverse complement strand
TTAGATCTAGAGGTAATGCCTACCCAAATGACTATCGTAGAGATTCGATGTCTAAAGATCTTCACGATAGATACGACGGGTTAGATAATGAAGCATTAGAATCCGACCCTGTACAAGTTTCAGTGGCAGGAAGAGTCATGCTGCAAAGAATTATGGGGAAGGCAAGCTTCATAACCCTACAAGATATGGATGGCCAAATTCAAGCTTATATTCGATCTAATGACCTTCCCGAAGGCCAATATGATGATTTTAAGACTTGGGACTTAGGTGATATAGCTGGTATATCTGGCAGGCTTTTTAGAACTAAGACAGGTGAGCTAACTGTGCATGCAGATTCAGTAAGACTTTTAACTAAATCTTTACGACCACTACCTGAGAAACATGCAGGACTTGTAGATACTGAGCAAAGATATAGAAAACGTTACCTTGATTTACTGACTAACGAAGATAGCTTGAAAGTCTTTAAACTTAGGAGTCAAATTATCAGTGAGATTCGTTCTTTTTTTGAGAATCAAGATTACTTAGAGGTTGAAACACCTATGATGCATTCGGTATTAGGAGGAGCAGCAGCGAAACCTTTTACAACTCATCACAATGCCCTGGACATGGACCTCTATCTAAGAATTGCTCCTGAGCTTTATTTAAAAAGATTGGTTGTTGGTGGTTTAGAAAAAGTTTTTGAGATAAATAGAAACTTTAGAAATGAAGGTCTGTCCACAAAACATAATCCTGAGTTTACAATGCTTGAATACTATACTGCTTATGCTAATTTTGAGGATCAAATGGATTTTATAGAATCACTCTTTAAATCTCTTGCAGGAAGTGTTCTGGGTAGCACGGTAATAGGAATAGGCGCACATAAATATGATTTAGGTAAGCCGTTCAAAAGAATTACCTTAATTAGCTCTGTTGCAGAAAAACTATCTGTTAAAGAAGAAGACCTAAGAAAGAGAGACATTCTAGAATCATTAGCAGAAAAATTGCATATAGAAGGCTATGAAGATCTTTCCGATGGGAAATTACTCTTTGAGCTCTTTGAAGAGGTGGTAGAAGAAAGTCTAGACCAACCAACTTTTATTACAGGTTACCCTACTGAAATTTCTCCATTGTCTAGAATTTCTGATGAAGACCCAGATTTTGTAGAGCGCTTTGAATTATTTATTGATGGAAAGGAAATTGCTAATGGGTTTTCAGAATTGAATGATCCGGAAGAACAAGCAGATAGATTTAAGAAGCAAGTAGAGCAAAAAGTATCTGGCGATGAAGAGGCAATGGAGTACGATGCTGATTATGTAGAGGCTTTAGAATATGGTTTACCTCCGTGCGCCGGAGTAGGTATAGGGATAGACCGATTAGTAATGTTACTTACCGGAGCTCCGTCTATCCGAGATGTACTTCTTTTTCCACAGTTAAAATCTAAAGATTAATCTAAATCAGGAGATCTTTAACTGCCTCCCTTTCTGACAAAAGTTCTTCGGTTGTTGAGTTAATTTTTGATTGTGCAAATTCATTGATTTTAATATCTTGAATAATTTCTACAGATCCATCTAAATTTGTCCGTAAAGGGTATCCAAAGATAAGTCCTTTAGGAACACCATAACTCCCGTTACTAGCTATTGCCGCACTGAAGCAATCACCCTTTTCTGTGGGGTTATCAACCGATTTAACTGTATCAATGGCAGCGTTTGCAGCAGAAGCAGCTGAAGAAGCTCCTCTAGCATCTATTACAGCCTTGCCTCTTTGTTGTACTAGAGGTAGGTAGCTGTTCTCTATCCATTCTTTATCATTAATAACTTCAGCAGCGCTCACTCCATTAATGAGAGCATTGTAAGGATCTGGATACATCGTTGGGCTGTGGTTTCCCCATATAGCCATATTTGTTACATCGGAAATATCTACACCCGCTTTAGTAGCTAATTGTGCTTTTGCTCTATTTGCATCTAATGCAGTCATAGCAAACCATTGTTGAGAAGAATTATTTGCTTGATTCATGCCAATCAATGCATTGGTATTAGCTGGATTTCCCACCACTAAGATTTTTGCATTGGGTTTAGCATATTTTCCTATAGCCGATCCTTGATCAGTAAATATTCCGCCATTAATTTTTAGAAGATCACTTCTTTCTTCTATCTTTTTTCCATCTATAACTATTCCTCTTGGAATACTACCTACCAATAAGACCCAGTCAGCGTCTTTAACTCCTTCTTTAATATCTGCTGTAGCAATCAGTGAACCCATCTGCTTGAAGCCACAATCAATAAGTTCCATTATGGTTCCTTCTAATTTCTCCAAAACTTGTGGTATCTCTATTAGTCGAAGATTCACTTTGGTATTTTCTCCAAAAGTTTCTCCACTGATTAATCTAGGTAGGAGAGAATATGCTATTTGTCCTGCTCCGCCTGTAACTGCTACATTAATTTCTTTCATTTTTTTCTCCATTTAATTAGGTCTAAATATATTCCTCTTACCATTAAAAGAAACCGTACCTGTTGCTCCTAGCATTTCTTCTTGCATCATTTTATTTAAGATAGTCTCATCCTTTTCTGTGTTAGAAAGAAAGCGAGTTCCGTCATTTAATCTTCCTATAACAATAGCCCTGTAAGCCCCTTCTCTGGCGTGAACTACAGTATAAGTTTCTACAGTAGCTTCTCCTTCGGGGGATCTAGTAAAAGCTGGTTTTGTCATACTATTTATATTTTCTTGTATTTTCTTAGTATCCACCACTTGATTCCATTCTCCATCAACAGGTTTAGTAGAGAAAATTCCTGCACCATGCTTAGTCAAGTACCATCCGTTGGCTGTAACTAATCCAAATTTACCCGGGTTATTCCTTAGTTGCTTGATCATAGAAGCCATAGAGTTAAGGACGTAAGAATTTCCAGGACCTCCAAAGTAGGGGAGTCCTCCGGTTACAGTCAATCCTCTTGGGTCTTTTATATCTATACCAAGTTCATTAATAGCAATTTGTACAGCAGAAGGAAAGCATGAATATATGTCTAAAAAATCCATTTGTTCTTGAGAAGTGTTTGAGCGTTCAAAGACTGTATCTGTACATGCTTTAATAGCAGGAGAGGAATGGTAATTTATTCGGTCCGACATGTGCCATATATCATTTACACAAGCACCTGCATGCATAAATACCCATTTGGATTTAGGAATTCCCATTTCTCTAGCTTTTCGTGCTGAAGTCATTATAAGAGCGCTTGACTGATTTACTCTCATAATAGAGTTCATGTATTTAGTGTAAGGGTAGCCAATAATTCTATTTTCAGGCTTTATTTCAGAAATTTCTTCTGCTGACCTGTGGACTGGAAACCACGCGTATTCATTATTGGATGCAACTTTTGAGAATTCAGAGAATAATTCACTAATTTCATCCATATGAGTGGCAGGAGATGTTCCTTCTTTTGCTCTTAAGGCATTTGCAAAAAGGGGGTAAACAGCCGAAGGGTCAAAAATACCATAGAGTTTCTCATGATCATTGGCCCCGTCGATACTGCTGCCTATAATTTCAGGCTCACCACCCGGATGGTCTGTCCAATTTATTTCAAGCCCAGATTTTAATCGCTTAGTAAAAGTATCTAGAGCTTCACCTCCGGCGATAAGAGCACAATCAATATCGCCATCATTAATCCTCCTTGAGACTTCATTTACGGCTAGTTGAGGGGAATTTCCTCCTGTGGTTGTATAAATTAGGCTATTTGCACAAGCACCAATGCTATTTGATAAGCTTTTCGGCATATTAGAATATCCCCACAAATTATTTGTAGCCGAATCTCTGTTTGGCGTATCAGCCACAAATCGAATGACTGTTACGTTATCTAATTCATCAACAAGTGAGTTTTGAGAGTTACAATCTTCTATTGCTCTTCTGGCTACAACATCAAGGATTTCAAGAAAATTCTTTCCATCAGTTCCACTTTTTTCAATGTACTGTGCACAACCAACAAGCACTGGCGTGTTGTCATTTACGTTAGAATATAAAACTTCTGTCATAATGGGTTGTCTTAATTTTTAAACAGGCGGGAAGTCTAACGATTGCTATCTTTAGGGGCAATAGTTGAGCTTCAAAGAAAAAAAAGTAAATGAGTTATAACTTCGATCAAATTATAGAAAGGAAGCAAACCCACAGCACAAAATGGTTAAAGTTTGATGATCCTGAAGTTATACCTATGTGGGTAGCAGATATGGACTTTTCCTGTCCTCCAGAAATATTAAGACCTCTACATGAAAGAATTGAACAAGGAGTATTTGGTTATACGGATAAACCATCACATCTAGTAAATATTTTAAAAGACAGACTAAATACCAACGGATGGGATATTGACCCAGAATGGGTTACCTGGATTCCGGGTGCAGTTGTTGGATTGAATGTCTCTTGTCGTGCTTTTTTAAATCCCGGTGATATGGTTATGACGCCTTCGCCAATCTACAGACCTTTCACTTTTGCTTCTAGCAACATGGAAAGAGGAATGGTTAAAACCTTAATGAAAGATGTAAATGGCCGTATGGAATTGGATTTTGAATCAATTGAAGCCTTAATGTCTGCCGATATAAATATGTTCTTTTTTTGCAATCCTCATAATCCCGGGGGAACGGTATTTTCTCGAGAAGAAATCCAACGCTTGGTAGATATTTGTGAAAAATATGAAGTAGGAATATGCTCTGATGAAATTCACTGCGACCTATTATTAGACGATAAACTTAAACATATCCATACTGCAACAGTAAGCGAATATGCCAGAGAAAATTCTGTAACCTTGCTTGGACCTTGTAAGACTTTTAATTTAGCTGGCTTACCAATTGCTGCTGCCGTTGTCCCTAATCCAGATCTAAGGGCTCATTTTAGGAGATGCATGAGAGGTATTGTCTCACATATAAGTTCTTTGTCTTTCGTTGCTACAGAAGCTGCTTACTTGCAAGGTGGAGAATGGCACAAAGAATTAATTGAATATCTTAGAATAAATAAAGAGTTATTGATTGAAGGAATTAGCAAAGTAGAGAGGTTGTCTTTATCAGGCCCAGAGGCTAGTTACTTAGCTTGGATTGACTGCAGGGAGGCAAAACTTCTATCTCCTGCTGAGTTTTTTATACAACAAGCAAAGGTTGGAGTGCATGATGGAGAATGGTTCGGAAATAAGGATTACGTAAGGTTAAACTTTGGCTGTCCTCGATCCGTTCTTGAAGAATCTATTTCAAGAATACAAAAAGCCTTTTCACAAAGAAACTAGGTTGCTGTAAAATTAGTGCCTAAAAAAATCTAAGGAGATTGTATGTCTATAAATTTTGAAGATCGTGTTGCTATTGTTACTGGAGCTGGTGGAGGACTTGGTAGGTGCCATGCTTTAGATTTATCAAGAAGAGGGGCAAAAGTTGTTGTGAATGATCTGGGTGGAAATGTAGATGGATCTAGCGATGGATCTCTATCTGCTGCAGAGACCGTAGTAGAAGAAATTAAAGCTGCAGGCGGAGAAGCTATGGCCAATGGCGCTAGCGTAACTGACAAGAACCAGGTTGCTGACATGGTTAAAGAGGTCATGGATAAGTATGGCAGAATAGATATTCTTGTTAACAATGCAGGAATCTTGCGCGATAAGAGCTTTTCCAAAGTTGAAGACGAAGATTTCAGAATAGTATTGGAAGTCCATTTGATGGGAAGTGTAAATTGCACGAAAGCCGTTTGGGAAATTATGAAAGAGCAAAATTATGGCAGGATTGTTATGACTTCATCTTCTAGCGGTCTTTATGGAAATTTTGGTCAGACTAACTATGGAGCGGCGAAGATGGGTGTTGTTGGATTGATGAATACTCTTAAGCTTGAAGGAGCAAAATACAACATAAAATGTAATTCCTTGGCTCCATTAGCAGGAACAAGAATGACAGAAAGTCTTATGCCAGGCGAAGTCATCGAACAAATTAAACCTGAATTTGTAACTCCAGCAGTTACATACATGGTTTCTGAAGATGCACCCACAGGCGTTATTATTGCTGCAGGTGCAGGAGTATTCACCAGAGTTATGGTTCATGAAACAAAAGGTGTTTATCTAGGAACCGGTGAAAAGATGACCGCTGAAAACATTGAAGCAAATTGGGATCAAATCTCTGATATGGCCGAAGCAGAACTTTGCTACCAAGGTGGTGATCAAACGATGAAGGTTTTCAAATTAATACAAGAAAGTAATAAATAAAACTCCCTTAAAATAATAAGCAATTAAATATGCGTTTAAAAGATTGTCATGGTTTCAGCGACTTTCGTGAATTAGCAAGAAGACGCCTTCCAAGTCCAATATTTAATTATATTGATGGAGCGGCAGATGATGAAATAACTTATGAACGCAATACAAAAAGTTTTGAAGATTGTGACTTAGTTCCGAATGTTTTGCGCGGTGTCGAAGAAGTAGATATGTCTGTAACAATTATGGGGCAGAAACTTGAGATGCCCATCTACTGCTCTCCTACTGCCTTGCAACGGGTCTTTCATCATCAAGGAGAATATGCGGTAGCGGCTGCTGCAGATAAATTTGGAACAATGTTTGGAGTTTCATCTCTGGGGACAGTGAGTTTATCTGAAGTCAGGGAGCAGTACAGTGGGCCGCAATGTTACCAATTCTATTTTCATAAAGATCGAGGTTTAAACCAAGCCATGCTTGAAAATGCTAAAACCGCTGGAGTTGATGTGATGATGCTCACAGTAGATACTATTACTGGTGGAAACCGAGAAAGAGATCTTAGAACAGGATTTTCAATTCCTTTTAAGCTTAATTTAGGAGGAATCTTTCAGTTTGGTGTTAAACCAATGTGGGCATTGAACTACCTAACGCATAAGAAGTTTTCATTACCTCAATTAGATGATTTTGTAGACATGTCTGACGGACCTTTGGCGATCAGTAAATATTTTACTGATATGCTTGATCCTTGCATAAACTGGGATGACGTTGCAAAAATGGTTGATTATTGGGATGGACAGTTTTGTTTGAAAGGTATTATGAGTGTAGAAGATGCAAAGAAAGCAGTTGAGATAGGATGTACTGGAATTGTTATTTCTAACCATGGAGGAAGGCAGTTGGATGGTAGCAGATCGTCATTTGATCAACTTTCTGAAATTGTTGATGCCGTGGGAGATCAAATTGACGTAATTATGGATAGCGGTATACAACGAGGTAGTCATGTATTAAAAGCACTTTCTTTAGGTGCTAAGGCAGTTGGCGGTGGTAGATTTTATCTTTATGCACTTGCTGCAGCTGGTCAGCCAGGGGTTGAGAAGGCTTTAGAATTGATGCGGCTTGAAATCGAGCGTGACATGAGATTAATGGGAGCCGGTTCTATTTCGGAACTAACTAGAGGCAATCTTCGTTTTAGATAACAGTATTCTTTATTAACCAGATCTTGAATTAAATTTATTGCATGAAAAATAATATGATTATTTTCATTAGTTATCTTATTACCATTTGATCTTCAGCAAGTATCGTTTCACCTTTAAAGTTTAAGCCAACATCTTTTAAGATGGATTTTTTATCAGCACCCCAAAAAAGTACATGAGAAAGAACTAACTTCTGTGGTTTAACTTTATTTGCAATCAAACCAACTTCCACAGAAGAAGTGTGATGGGCTTTATGATAGGCCTGCCAGTCTTTAGTTTTTTGCTTAAACCCTTCTTCCGAATAAACCTCATGGACAAGAATATCAGCATCAAAGGCTTCTTTAATCAAGACTTCACTGGGTGCAGTATCACCTGAAAAAACAATCTTTTTATCTTTTGTAATAAAACTATAACCATATGAATCTTTTAAATTCCCATGGTTAACACGAAAAGCTCTAACGGTTACATTGGCATCTTTAAAAATGACACCCTCTTTATTTTCAATAAATATCGTTTTGTAGCCTTCTGCATTAGAAGGCTGAGAGCCATTAATTCTATAATTGATGTCGTCTTCATAGGCAGTTAAAATATGATCAGCCATTTTAGCTAATTCAGCTGGTCCAAAGAGTTTAAGTGGAGTATTCCTTCCTAAAACCCAAGGGGTAAGAATTAAATCACTTAGTCCAGCAGAATGATCTGAATGAATATGGGTTAAGAAGGCGTATTCTAAGTTTTTCACTTCTAATTCTTTGAATCTTCCTCCCCAAGTAGTAGACAAAGCTGCAGCACTCCTTACAACTCCAGGACCAAAGTCGACTAAATAGGCTTGCTCATTAGCCATGACTGCGTATGCCGAACCTGTTCTATTGGGATCAGGATTTGGCGTACCGGACCCTAATACAGCTAACAGCGTTTCAGCATAGAGCGATAGAGAAATAAACGAAACTATTATTAATACTGCTTTGGGGACTAATCTTGGGAGATAAAGAGGGTATTGGTAAGTTTTTTGAGTTTTAATTTTAAAGAATTTTTAATTATTGGCTCTTGCAACTCTATTTTATTCTCTTAATTCTGTTACTAGAAAATATACAGTGACTAAAACAGTAAATACAGTGACTAAAACAGTAAATGGACCGACTGTCTGCAAAATAAGTATAATATTCTCAAATGCCATTATTATTTTTTCTGAATTTCAGACAACTTTATCAGTTTAGGAGAGTTACATGCATAAAATTTATATAAAAATTATATTGTTTATTTTTTTTGTAGTTGGTCAAAGCTTATTTGCTTTAGAAATATATCTAGAGCCTTCTTTAAATTCTCAAGAAGAATTGCAAGAAGCACTTATTGTGGCGAAGGAAGGTGATACTTTAAAACTTGCTAAGGGTATTTATTATTTTGAAGACGGTCTTTCCTTAGACGTTGATAATGTGACTATAGAAGGAGAGGGAATGAATGACACCATTCTTAATTTTTCTAAACAAGTATCAGGAGCCCAAGGACTGCTTGTTACTTCCAACCAAGTTACTCTAAAAGAATTTTCAGTAGAAGACGCAAAAGGTGATGCCATTAAGGTAATAGGCGCTAAAGGCATTTATATGATTAATGTTAAAGCTGAATGGACGGGTGGTCCAAAAAGCTCAAATGGTGCTTATGGATTTTATCCAGTTGAGTCTAGCGATGTTCTTATTGATGGTTGTGTGGCTATAGGAGCTTCAGATGCAGGAATCTATGTAGGGCAGTCATCCAATATTATTGTTAGAAATAGTATCGCTCAATACAACGTAGCAGGAATTGAGATTGAGAATTCTTTCTATGCTGATGTATACGATAACTTAGCCTCCCACAATACAGCGGGGATTCTTGTTTTTGATCTTCCTGATCTGCCTCAACAAGGCGGACATCATGTAAGAGTATTTAGAAATAAGTCGGTGGATAATGATACGGATAATTTTGCCCCTGAAGGGAATATAGTTGGAGAAGTACCTAGAGGTACTGGTGTAATTATTCAAGCTAATTCAGATATCGAAATATTTGATAACGATAT
The DNA here is from genome assembly GCA_015660645.1 of Gammaproteobacteria bacterium. Taxonomy (GTDB): domain Bacteria; phylum Pseudomonadota; class Gammaproteobacteria; order Magnimaribacterales; family Magnimaribacteraceae; genus CAJJAM01. The sequence goes on along the minus strand of DQKS01000067.1, from coordinate 8,311 downwards.
AAGTGGTAATGGAACAGTGAATCTTGCAATAGTAACGTATGGATCCGATACGGAAGATGAGAACTACTACCCTCATCCAAGGTCTATACAAGTTCACGGTAATCGTTTTGGTAAAAGTGGTTTTGATCCTGACCTTGAGACAGGGGAGTTAGCAGCAATACTATTTGAACTCTCAGGAGGAGAAATACCAGATATATTTTGGGATGGCGTTCTGCCTTTGAGTCAAATAATCTTTGGGCAACCCGATGATGAAAAAATTGTTCTAGGAGATAATGGTAATGCTTCATTTTTAACCATAAACCCAATTAAATACAAGATTGGTTTAGATCCGGTCAATACTGATTACGATAGTTTTCGAGGGGAAATTAAGCCTTTAAAAGCGGTTTCAATAGAAGGGATATAAATCCATGCAAGGATCAAGGGTCTTTCTTGCTTCTCTTTTACTTTTAGGTATTTGTAACCAACTTTATGCTGTTAATAACTCGGTTATTCTTGCAGAAGAATTTCCTTTAACCCTCAGCGAATTTGCTTTCTTTGAAGATAATAAAGCTCAAACTCCTTCTGAAGGCGTATTGCCTTACGAGCTTATTTCTACACTATTCTCAGATTATTCCTACAAACAACGTTGGGTGTATGTACCCGAGAGAAGAAAAGCAATTTATGAAGAAGGCAAGGTTTTCAATTTTCCAGTTGGTTCAGCCTTAATAAAGACTTTTTATTACCCCCTTGATGAAAGAAAACAAGAAAAAGGTATGAACTTGATGGAAACTCGTGTTCTTTTAAGAAAAGAATCAGGGTGGGAAGCTGTTTCTTATGCATGGAATAACGAGCAAACAGAAGCAAAAGTTAAAATAGCAGGAAAAACCATAAACACTTCTTGGATAGATCAATCTGGTAAAAAAAGAACTGTTCGTTATAGAGTTCCAAACAAGAATCAATGCAAAGAGTGTCATGCTACAAACGATGCGATAACACCCATTGGCCCTAAGGCCAGAAACCTAAATAAGATTTACCATTATGAAGATGGGCCAGTTAACCAACTTACTAAATGGTTGAAGCAAGAAATAATTAATCACTACCCTCAAAAAATGGTTTCACCAGTAGATTGGCAAGATGGAAGTTACTCTCTAGACGATAGGGCTAGATCATATTTGGATATAAATTGTGGTCATTGCCATGCTCCGACGGGGGCTGCTAATTCAACAGGATTGTATTTAAACTTTTCTGAATCAAGAAAGAAGCAGTTAGGGTTTTATAAAAAACCTGTGGCAACTGGCAGAGGTAGCGGTGACCTCAAGTATTCAATAGTTCCAGGAAAACCGGAAGAATCTATTCTTTTGCATAGAATGATCTCTACTGATCCTGGTGTTATGATGCCTGAATCAGGAAGGGCTTTAAGTCATTCTGAGGCTATTGATTTAATAGGAAGCTGGATTAGTTCAATGTAATATAGCTGTTCTTACTTTTATTGTGAAAAAGAAATGAGTGAAAAAAAGGACCTTTTAAATAATCTTAAGATTGATAGAGATGCGCCGCCAGAGCAATCGTCGATTCTTACCAATAAAATTCTAAATATTGGTTTAGCTGCAATAATAGTTTTACTGCTTGGTTGGTTTTTTCTTTCTGAAGAGCAATTACAAGAAGTCACAACCTTTTCAGTTAAATCTTTGAATAATTCTGATCCTTCAGCTTCAAGCATTCTAGATGCATCGGGGTATGTTGTTGCAAGAAGGCGCGCGACGGTATCTTCGAAGACTACAGGCAAGGTTATGAAAGTTTTCATTGAAGAAGGAATGTATGTTGAAGAAGGTCAATTACTAGCTCAATTAGATGACAGCACTATGGTTGCAGATCTTAATTATTCCTTATCGCAACTTAACGAGGCAAGAAGGGTTTTTAATAGGACTCAAGAACTAACCAACGAACAATTGGCTAGTCAGGCTTCGTTAGATGCAGCACAGGCTGCATTAGAAGGTTTAGAGGCCCTCACTGAAATTAGAAAGCAAATGGTTGCTGATATGAAGATAGTAGCACCTTTCAGTGGCGTGGTTGTATACAAGGCTGCGCAGCCCGGAGAAATGATTTCTCCTATTTCAGCTGGAGGAGGTTTTACCAAAACGGGTATCTGTACGATCGTTGATATGGAATCCTTGGAAGTTGAAGTTGATGTTAATGAAGCTTTTATTAATCGTGTATCTTCAGGACAGCCCGTCGTAGCTAATTTAAATGCTTATCCTAATTGGGATATACCAGCAGAAGTTATTGCGATTATTCCAACCGCAGATAGAAACAAAGCAACGGTAAGAGTCAGAATAGCTTTGCTTGAAAAGGATGAGAGAGTATTACCGGATATGGGCACTCGAGTTTCATTTCTAAGAAAAGTAGAAACAACAGCCAATGTAGTGAAGAAAGAAGGTGTATTAGTTCCTAATGCAGCTGTTGGGAAGATTAATAATGCTAGTGCAGTACAATTAGTTCAAAAAGGTAAAATACAAATCATTGAAGTAGATATAGCCGAGGAAACATCTAATTATTCTAGAATTGTTTCAGGTTTGTCAGCTGGAGACACGGTAGTCGCTAAATTTGATGAGAATTTAGAAGATAAACAGAAAGTAATAATTAATTAAAATTAAGGGGTATAAATGTCAAATAATTTAATAGAAGTTGATGCCATCAATAAAACCTATGAAAGAGGAGGTGAGACACTTGTAGTTTTAGATGATTTAAGTCTGAACGTCCCAGAAAATGATTTTTTAGCGCTGATGGGGCCGTCAGGTTCAGGTAAATCTACTTTATTGAACTTAATAGGAGGGCTTGATAGTCCTACTTCAGGATCCGTCAGAATAAAAGGCGATCGTTTAGAAAAAATGAGCGCTTCTGCATTAAGTAATTGGAGAGCAAGTAACGTTGGATTTATTTTTCAGTTTTATAATCTATTGCCGGTATTAACGGCTAACAAGAACGTGGAGCTTCCTTTGTTACTAACAAATTTATCCTCATCAAAAAGAAAAGAACAGGTTGCAACAGTATTAAACTTGGTTGGCCTTGATGATAGAGGTGGTCATAAACCTAATGAACTATCCGGCGGACAACAACAAAGGGTGGCTATAGCTAGGGCTCTGGTTTCGGACCCGGCTATATTAGTTTGTGATGAACCTACAGGAGATTTGGACAGGGAGACGGCAACAGAAATTCTTGAACTCTTGCAAATACTTAATAGAGATCTTGGCAAGACCATTCTCATGGTTACTCACGATCCTGTTGCAGCAGATGCGGCTAAACGAATTCTGTATCTAGATAAAGGAAAATTAACGGAAAGCTGAAGTATTAAGCATGTATTTGACCCTCATTAAAACTGGACTTATTAGAAAAAGGTTAAGAACTTTCCTGACCATCATGTCCATGTTTATAGCTTTTTTGTTGTTTGGTTCGTTAAAAACTTTCTCAGCTGTCTTTACTGGCACCATGGAAGGACTTTCTGCTGACATTATTGCTGTCATGCCTCGATACGATATGTTCGGAAAACAACCTCTTACTACTGTTAACTATATCGAGAGTATAGAGGGCGTTGAAGAAGTTATGCACATGGATTTTCTTTCTACATCTAGTATAGAAAGCATGTTGGAAGGAGCTGTAATAGCAGTAAGTCCTTCTTATTTTGACGTCTATAAAAGATTTGAAGCATCAGAAGAAGTTAAGAGAGTTTTTAATTCAATACCAACCGCGGCTATAGTAGGTAAATTGCTAGCAGAAAGAAACGGAATTAAGGTAGGCGATAAAATTTCTTATAAGTCTAGTTCTTTAAATGAAGATGGAACATACAACTGGGCTTTCGACGTGGTTGGATTTTATACAGTAAAGAAATTTACGGGCGATGAGATGGGAATTATCGTCAATTACAATTTTTTTGACGAAGCAAGGGTTTCACAAAAAGGATTAACCTCTATGATTATGGCTAAGATAGCAGATCCTGCTCTGGCGGATTCAATTTCTAATCAAATTGATGAGAGATTTGCTAATTCAAGTTACGCAACTCGGTCAGGACCAGAATCTATGCTGGCTGCAGAAATGGTAGGAGAAATTGCTGATATTGAATTAATCATGAATGGAATATTGCTCTCGGTCTTTTTTACAATCCTGTTGGTTTCAGCTAATACCATGGCCCAGTCTATTCGAGAAAGAACTACTGATATAGGGGTGCTTAAGAGCCTTGGGTATAAAGACGGTCAGTTATTTACTTCGGTTATATTAGAAGCTGTTGTGATTACATTTATCGCTACTACTCTTGGTCTTCTTGCGGTCTTGGCATTAATACCTGCTGTCGCGGTTGCATCGGGAGGGTTGATGGACAATTCCTTTAGTTTATCAGCATCCACTATCTTGTCGGGTTTTGCTATTGGTTTAATTATAGCTTTCATGTCTGCGGCTGTGCCGGCATACCAAGCTCTTAACTTAAAAGTTGTTGATGCTTTAAGGAAGGCGTAAATATGAAGTATTGGTCAATAGTTAAATCAGGGTTAGTAAGAAAAAGAGCAAGAACTACTCTTACTATTCTCTCCATTGCAGTTGCCTTTACATTATTTGCCTTAGGACGGTCTGTGGCAGTGGCTTTTACTAGCGAAGTAGATTTTGCAGGTGAAGATAGATTGATTGTCTCTTCACAACTATCCTTTACTCAGGCTCTACCATTGGGTATGAAACAAAGAATATTAGCTTTAGATGGAGTAGATAAGGTTGTCTACAGGCAATGGTTTGGGGGAACTTATATTGATCCAAGAAATTATTTCCCGAAATGGCCAGTACCCAATGATTTTTTTGATGTTTATCCTGAATTTAAAGTACCCGAAGAAGCAAAAGAGGCCTTTTCAAGGAACATTATGGGGATGATTGCTGCAAAAGATATTGCTGATAAATACGGTTGGAAAGTAGGAGATAGAATTCCCATAATAGCTGATATTTGGCCAAAATCTGACGGTAGTGTTTGGGAGTTTGATCTTGTAGGCACCTACGAAGGTGGGGAAGGTGGAGAAGTTTATTTTAACTGGAAATATTTTGATGAAGCCAGAGCCTATGAAAATGGTCAAGTTGGACAATTTGCTGTGAAAGTTAAAGATGCTAGTCAAGCTGAGAGCGTTGCTAAATCGATTGATTTGTTGTTTGCTAATTCTTCAAATGAAACGAAGACCTCTACGGAAGCTGCCTTTGCTAGGGCGTTTGCCGAGCAAGTAGGAGATATAGGATTTATTATTAATTCAGTTCTAGCTGCATCATTCTTTACTATTCTTTTGCTAACAGGTAACACGATGAGTCAAGCTGTTCGTGAGAGGACTTCAGAATTGGGAGTTTTAAAATCAATTGGATTTTCAGACGTGACTGTGATGAGTTTTATTCTTTATGAGTCTGTGGTTTTATGCTTCTTAGGAGCATTGTTGGGACTTCTGGTAGCTGCTAGCTTGTTTCCTTTTTTTGCAGAAATTAGCATTAGTTTTGCCGGAGAAATTAAATTTGGATACTCTATTATTATAAGTGCTTTCCTCGTGGCATTCTTAACAGCAGCTGTGTCAGGCGTTGTTCCTGCATTCTCTGCACTAAGATTAAACGTAGTAGATGCATTAAGGAAAAATTAATTATGAGCTTTTTTAGACAAGTATTAGCGGTTACGATGATGAACCTTAAAACTATCCTTGAACGATCGGGTTCCTCTATCGTTATTATTGTTGGAATAGCAGGTTCGGTTGCCGTTATGGTTTCTTTATTGGCCATGGCAGAAGGATTAAATTCAACCATTGCAAGTACTGGTCAAGATGACAGGGTAATAATATTACGCGAAGGTTCAAATTCAGAACTAAGCAGTGGAGTTGGGATGCAAGAGATTGATATTGTTCTTAACTCTCCCGGAGTGGAAACTATTGATGGCAATGCCCTAGTTTCAGGGGAACTCTTTGTCATTGTTGATTTGAAGAAGAAGGGTGCAGAAGGTACATCTAATCTTCCTCTGAGAGGGGTTCAGCCCATGAGTTTTAAGATAAGACCTGAGCTTGAGATTATAGAAGGTAGAAATTTTCGATCTGGAACAGGAGAAGTTATCGTTGGGAAAGGCGCTTACGACCAGTATGAAGGACTGGAAATAGGGAACAAAATTAAGATCAGAGATAATTTTTGGACCGTTGTGGGAATCTTTAGCTCTGACGGGGATGTTCATGAATCTGAAGTCTGGGCCGACCTTTCTGTGACACAGAGTGCATTTAGAAGAGAAGGTAGTGCTTCTTCCATTAGCGTTAAATTAGAGGATAAGAAAACCTTTGATGATTTAGGGGGTTATATTGAAACCTACCCAAATTTAGATCTAAAAGTGCAAAGAGAATCCGATTTTTATGAAGATCAATCTTCAGGAGCTGACCTGATTAAATATTTTGGATTAACCATTTCAATTATTATGGCAATAGGAGCAGTATTTGCCGCTCTAAATACTATGTACAGTGCGGTTTCGACAAGATTGGTAGAGATTGGCACCTTAAGAGCTATAGGATTTAATGGAAGCTCTGTTTTGTTGTCGTTAATGCTGGAGTCTATGATTTTAGCAACCATTGGTGGATTGTTGGGCGCTTTAATAGCTTTTGTACTTTTCAACGGTATGACCGTATCAACCTTAGCAGGGGGATCTTTTACTCAAACAGCATTTGCATTTGCTGTCACTGGCGAAGTTGTAAAACAAGGCATGATTCTAGCTCTAGTGGTGGGGTTCTTTGGAGGTTTGTTACCAGCTTTTAATGCAGCAAGACAAGATATAACAACAGCTTTAAGATCGGTTTAATCAGATACTTAATTCTTTAGTACTAAGCAGTAATCCGTTGTTATCGGCGTAAACAAAGTTGCCTGGGTTGAAGGAAAGTCCTCCAAAGGATATTTCTACTCCTACAGAGCCTTGATTATTCTTCTCACTTCTAACCGGTATAGTCCCAAGCGCCTGAACACCAATATCTAAGGTATTAATAATATCAACGTCTCTTATATATCCGTTTATGATTATTCCAGACCAGTTATTCTTCACGCCTGCACCAGCAATCATGTCTCCCAACAAAGCCACGGTATTAATACCACCAGCATCAACCACAAGAATTCTTCCATTTCCTTTTAAATTTAGAAGTTCTTTAACAAAAGAATTATCATCGGGACACAGGAGGGTTTCAATAGGCCCATAAAATTCTTTTCTACCTCCATAATTACTCAAAATAGGCGCAAGAGCTTCTACATCAGGATTTTCATCCGATAAATCAGGCGTTGTGAAGGACATACTTTAAGCGTGCGCTGCTTGCTCACCTCTAATTAAAGTTCCAGGTAGTTCGCCTGTGGCTTCATCATTTTTGAACGTCACCACGCCACTTTTTATAGTAGCAATATAGCCTCTTGCCTTTTGGATGATCCTTCTGCTTCCCGTTGGTAGGTCATGCACCATCTCCGGCTTATAAACACATAAATTATCATGATCAATTATGTTGATATCGGCCATATAGCCTTCTTTAATTTGTCCTCTATCCATTAAACCAAAAGTTTCTGCAGTCTCTTTGGTTTGTTTCCTGACAAGAAACTCTAAAGGTATTTTATCTCCTTTAACTCTATCTTTAGTCCAGTGAGATATATTCCAAGTCGGCATACTGGCATCACATATAAGTCCACAATGTGCCCCTCCATCACTGAGTCCCGCTACAGAGCTCTCAAACTCCATAATCATTTTATAGAAATCTAGGCTATGGTCAGGGTAAGGTGCGAATGGGGCCCAAACAAACGTTTTTCCATCATTTTTAAGCAGTTCTTCATACATGACTTCCATCGCTGATTTGTTAGAGCTCTCTGCTATACCTGCAATGCTAGCTTCAATTGGTGGCTCATAATTAGGAATATTATCCATTGGGAACTGCTTATCGAATGCAGTCATCAGAGTGTAGATCATATGATTTTTATCAACAGCAGGTTCCTCAGAAAGAAGTCTCTGTTTAAAAGATTCATCTTTCATAGCAGATACTTTTTCTTCTAATGACTTATCAGCTATTTCTGCATAACTAGGATGTGCAATAAAAGGATGGACGGTTGATTCTAAGCTGAACAACATTCCAGTGGGTCTACCAGTAAATTGAGGTCGGATCTTTACACCTTTAGAAAAATTTTCTTCACAATATTTCCAGGTCTTAAAAGGGTCGCCCCCTGTTTGTGCATAAGTAAGTGTTCTATCAGATTCCTCTACGAATTCTTTTATCCAATCTAGCTCAAGGTCTTTATCCATCCAATCCGAAACTATCTCCAAAGTTCCTTT
>DQKS01000073.1 GCA_015660645.1 Gammaproteobacteria bacterium | reverse complement strand
TGCAAGAGTTGAGCAAAACGTTACTACCTTTCCTGTTTTAATAGATATTGATAATCAAGAAGCACTCCTCCTATTAGGGATGACCGCGGAAGTAGAAATAAATATTCTGAATGAAAAAACTGAGTTAACAATTCCTTCTGGGGCTTTAAGAACTAGAAAGAATTTTAAATTTGTTGCATCTTTATTAGATATTTCAAAAAAAGAAATAAAGAATTTTTTAGAAGTTAGGCATCAGAATGAAGGCTTTACTAAGTTTATTGTTATTAAGAAGGTTAAAAATAAGCCTGTGCCTGTTTGGATTGAAACTGGAGTAACTGATTTTAATAATGTTGAAGTCCTATCAGGTTTAAAAAATAACGACGAAGTATTTGTAGTACCAAGTGACGGCCTTATTAGGAATCAAGATGAATTCACGGCAAGAATTAAAGGAAGACGCCCCTTCTAATGTTACCTGAAGAATCTCTAGCTTCGGCATTCGATGCGATAAAAGCTAACTTGCTAAGGTCAATTCTAACTGCCTTAGCCATCATTATTGGTACAGCTGCTGTAATTGCATTAGTCTCCATTGGAGGAAGTGCACAAAAGGCCATTGAGGACTCCATATCTGATATGGGATCACAAGTGTTATCTATTGTTCCAGGGCAAAAAAAGAAAAATGGAGTTAAATCTGCCTTTATCCCCTTAAAACTCACCGATGTTGATGCTTTAAAGAAAGACAAGAAGATACCTTGGAGAGTTGCTCCTGAGATGAGAGGAAATAAACAAATCAAATTTAGAGCTGAAAACGCAAACTTACAAATAGTTGGGACTACTTCTGACTACTTCTCAATCCAAGGAATGGAATTAGTTGAAGGCGCTATTTTTAACCAACAAAACGAATTTAAAGGCGGGAAAGTTGCTGTAGTTGGGTTTGACGTAGCTAAAGAACTTAATACCACCAATAATGAATTACTTAATAAAAAAATTACTATAGGTAACTCTTCTTTTAGAGTCGTAGGCATAACTGAAGGAAAAGGTTCCGGGGGATGGGACAATCCAGATGAAAGAATCTATGTACCTGTTCTAACAGCCTCTGAAAGAATTTTTGGAAGGATATGGATTAATATGGTGGTTGTTGGATTTCCCAAGGAGTTTAGAATTCCTGAAGTTATGATAGCCATAGAAAGGGTTCTAAGAAGAACTCATGACATTAGCCCTGGAGAAGAAAATGATTTTCGAATTGTGGATTGGTCTCAGATCAAAGAGCTCCAAAAAGAAGCTACCAGCATCTTAACAACACTGATAGCTGGAATAGCGGGGATAAGCTTACTGGTTGGTGGCATAGGTGTTATGAATATTATGTTGGTATCTGTTACTGAAAGAACCCGTGAAATAGGATTGAGAAAAGCCCTAGGAGCCACACAACAAGATATTCTAGTTCAATTTATTGTGGAGGCAGTTTTACTCTGTGTTATAGGTGGTCTCATAGGAGTAGTTTTAGGTTTAGCACTCTACTTCACAATAGCATCATATCAAGAATGGCCAATTGCTATGCCTTTTACGGCAATCTTTGGATCAGTTACGTTTTCAGCCATGGTTGGCTTATTTTTTGGTATTTGGCCAGCAAGAAGAGCAGCTAAACTTGATCCTGCAGTTGCGCTGTTGTACGAATAAAATATTTTAATTTTGTTAAATTTGGCTTTAACTTTAAGGCTTCACTGCAATTTAAATTCTTTGAATTTTAAATCAATGTTTATCTCCAACTCTTACCACCTTCAATGTCTAATTCAAAACCTTCTAATTCGGACATCATAAAATCGCAAGAATCTTCAGGCGACATATCTTGCTTCAAACATTCAGCCAACCCCTTGTTTAAAATTTTTTTAATTTCATTTCCTTTAATCATGTAAGTGCCAATATACCCACTATCTTCTTCTTTGAAATCTTCTGTCCATCCTTGATTCATGGGGTCACCTACAGAAAAGTAAACATCATCTGGCTTAATGTATAGGTGAACAAAAAGACCTTGATCAGTGTCTAAATTAATATCCGTATCGGGCTCAAATATACCCTCTTCCCAATTTTCCATTCATCAATTATAAATGGCTGACATGATATAAAAAAATAAATTTTATAAATCTATTAAAGCTAAATGAGAGGTAAACGCTGATAACCCAGGGCCTCTCTCCAAGTGTTATGGTAGTGATGAAGAGCTGGCTCATTTCTTCCAAAAGTAATTGCATCTACTATCCCGGATTTCATACCCTTATGTGATGCTGCTGCTACAACATAATCTTCGTCTCTAATAATAGACCCAAAACCTTCACTCCCTGCATCAGCCATAGAAATATTCAGTTTTTCTATCTCTTTAAGAACTTCAGGACGGTAATAAAAAGATACTTTTGAAACACTTTTATGAGGTGAATCTTCAAGAGGATATTCTCTGACTAGAATAATTCCAAACTCCGATACATTTAAGATGATATTTGGAAATAGGAAATAAACTGGAAAAGCACCTCGGCAAATATGCCAATTTTCTTCTGGCTCTTTTTTCATGGTATCTATATCTCTCTTACACAGAGTTATCCTAGAATTGCGTTCAAAGATATCAAACATTTGTACATTTCCATGAAAGGATTCAAACAAAGAATCTTTATGCAATGTAGAGAAATGGTAAGATTCACCAAAAGTATCAATAGCTAATTTCCAATTCATATCAGTGACATATTCAACTTCCTCTCCAAGAACAAGATTCTCAAAACCCCAGGAATCAAACTCTTTCATTAGTTTTAAACCAAAAAGTTGATTTAATTCAATAGCACCTTTTGGATTGGGGTGAACCCACAAAAACCCATATTCCTCTTTACAAGGTAATTCTTTTAAACCGTAACAACTTTTATCGATGTGGCCAAAATGGTCTGGTTTAGGAAAACCTATCAATTCACCTTTGTTGTTATAAGTCCAGCCGTGGAATGGGCATGAGAATTTACTTTTTAAGCCTTTTTTTTCGTTTTCTACTATGACTGCCCTGTGTGCACACACATTTGCAAATGCTTTAAAAGATCCAGTTTCATCTCTAGTAGCTAGAATGGGTACGCCAAAATCTTCTATGGTCATAAACGAACCTGGCTCTGGTAAATCTCCTGTCATTCCAATGATTTGAGGATAGTCTTTAAAGAAGTTGTCTTTTTCTTCAGCAAACCTTTCTTCGGATGTATACGTATCAGCGGGGTTTTCTAAAATACCTTTAGCATCAACGTTAGTTCCCGCATCTAAATGAGAAATTAATCCTTTTAATAATCTAACTTGCTCTTCTCTTATCACGGTATTAATTTTAACATCTTGCAAGTTGCTACTAAAACCAAGTAACCATTATTGCTGGAATCGAAACGACTACTATTAATACTTCAAGAGGTAAGCCCAATTTCCAATAATCACCAAACTTATAATTTCCAGGACCCATAACCAAGGTATTACACTGGTGACCTATAGGAGATAAGAATGCGCAACTCGCACCAACTGCAACTGCCATTAGAAAAGGCTCAATTGGATGGTTAAGTTGAGTAGCAATAGCCATTGAAAGAGGTGCCATAATTACTGCAGTAGCAGCATTATTTATTAAGTCTGATACAAACATTGTAATAATTAATATCATTGCCAATAACCAGATTACATTTACATCGGCAAAACTTACGGAGAGGAAACCTGCTAATGAAGCCGTTAACCCAGATGTAGTTAGAGTCTGCCCAATGGGAATCATTGCTCCTAACATAACAACAACTGGCCACTCTATGTGCCTATAGACTCCGTCTCCTGTTAGTAATCTAGATGCTGCAAAAGCTAAAACACAAAGTAAAAAAGCAACAATAATGTCGAGAACACCTGTAATAATCAAAACTAAAGAAAGTATAAAAACAGCTAAAGCTTGGTAGACTTTAGAAGTATCTCTAATAACATCTAATTCTCTATGCCAAAGGGGTATTAGCCCTAGTAATTCTAGTTTCTCAGCAACCCTTTCATCGCTACTTCTGCTTGAAATTAACAAAACATCTCCGGATTTAAAAATCTCTCGAGCTAATCTTCTTCTAAATTTAGAACCTTGCCTCCAAAGACCTAGAAGAAGAACATCTCCTCCAGATACACGCATAAAGTAATTGAACTTTCTTCCAATCAACCTAGACCTCGGAGTTATCATCGCTTCTATTTCTCCCAACTCCCCTTTAGGGATCTCATGATCTAATTCAGGATCTATAGATAAACCGAATTCTGTCTGAAGATTTGCCGCATCATCAGGAGAGATTTTTAGCACCAGAATCTGAAGAGCATCAAAAGTCTCAAAATTATGAGGCTTTCGTATTTTGCCTTTATCAGAAACAACGCCCATCAAAACGGTGTCGGAACCAAGACTGGCAGTAAGGGTATGAATACGCTGACCAATCAGCTTACTGTCATCATTAATGGTCATCTCCACCAAGTATTCTTGTATATCAACCAAGGGTCTTTGGAGTCCGTTCGGTTCTCTTTGTCTTACCAGCCGCCATCCGACAACCGTAATAAATAAAATACCTAAGAAAGTAATAGGAAGACCAGCGTAAGCAAAATCAAAAAAACCAAAGCCTTCAGCACCTGCTACATCATCTCTAATTTCAGAAATGATGATATTTGGAGGAGTACCAATTTTTGTGTTCATGCCTCCAAGAATGGAGGCAAATGCTAATGGCATTAGAAATTTAGACGGATTCCATTCTTTTTTCTGAGCTATGCCAATCGTTATTGGCAATAGCATTGCCATAGCCCCGATGTTGTTCATGAATGAAGAAAGAAAAGCTGCTGTAACTAGTATAAGAACCATAAATTGAGCTTGGCTAGTAACTCTCTTATGCAGAAAACTGCCTATCATGCTAATAAATCCTGATTTTTCTAACCCTTTACTGATAAGTAAAACCAAGGCAACTGTTATAACTGCAGGGTGTCCAAAACCCATAAAAGCTTCTTTTGCAGGCACCAGATCCATCACAACCATAAATGCCAGGGTTACTAAGACTATCCCGTCATACCGCCATCTCCCCCACACTAGTAGACCAAACAAAACAGCAAGAATAATAGCTACTTGGCTTTGATCACTTAAGGATAAAAAGAACATCTTCTTATTCTACATATTATGGATGTAGTTATTCAATTATTGAATACGGCCTTTAAGAATAACCGTGTGGATATCCTGGGTGTTCTTGATGTCGTTTAGAGGGTTGTTGTTTAAGATAACAAGATCCGCAAATTTACCTACTTCAACGGTTCCCATCTTATCTTCTAAATTAAAAAACTCTGCAGG
>DQKS01000026.1 GCA_015660645.1 Gammaproteobacteria bacterium | reverse complement strand
TCAAGAAAGGAGATAGGCTGGTTCTATGGTACATGTCGGGTAACCGTGATGAAGATAAGTGGGATGATCCATTTTCGTTTAACGTCACTCGAAATGGTCCACGTCACTTAAGCTTCGGCTATGGCCAGCATTTATGTATAGGGTGGCGGCTTGCAGAGATCCAACTTACCGTCTGTATCGAAGAACTACTTAAACGTTTCCCAGACTTTGAAGTAAAGGGAGAGGTTAAAAGGATGAGATCAAATTTCCTGAACAGCATAAAGCATATGGATGTGCATTATTCTGGTTAATATTCCTTTGATATAACGCATATTTACTTAGTGATAGAATAGCTAATATGAGCAATGAACCATATATTCTTATTACCGCAGACACCCACGCAGGTGGTAGCCATACTCAATATAGAGATTACCTAGACCCTAAGTATCGAGATCAATTCGATGAATGGAGGGGAGGTTATAAGAATCCGTCTCAAGAACATTACGGGGAAAGGAAAAAGCGTAATTGGGATTTAGATATCCGTACAAAAGATCAAAACAGTCAGGGAGTGGTAGGCGAGGTTGTCTTCCCCAACACAGTACCTCCTTTTTTTAATAAAAGTATAGTTACAGCACAGCCGCCATCGCCTAAAGAATACAAGCTTTGCTTAGAAGGCATTCGTGCTCATAATCGCTGGCTCAAAGATTTTTGTGCAGAAGATCCTGACCGGCGTGCCGGTGTTGGTTTAATTTTACCGAACGATATAGATGAGGCTATAAAAGATATTGAGTTTATAGCTAAAGAAAATTTGCGTGGCGGTGTGTTACTACCTCTTATACCGCCAGATTGTGAATGGCTTACTCCCTTGTATGACCCTTCTTGGGATAAGCTTTTTGCGGCCATACAAGACCACGATCTTGTGATAAACCAACATTCGGGTCAAGGTTCTCCTAGGTACGGTGATAGCTTGGTTGGACAAGCTTTGTGGATATCAGAAGTAACTTTCTATTGTCAGGCAGGTTTCCGTCATCTTCTGATGAGCGGTGTATTCGAGCGTTTTAGTAAGTTGAAGTACATACTTACTGAGTCAGGTTGTTCTTGGGTAGCCCCGATGTTAGCTCAACTGGATGGTATTCACTTGGGTATAGAGTTTGGAGCAATAGGAGAAATGCATTACAAAGGTGAATGGGGTTTAAAGGAATTACCCAGTGTGTATGCTCAACGTAACTGTTGGTATGGAGCTAGTTTTCCTAGTAAAGCCGAACTTGATGGTATCGATAAAATTGGTGTTGAAAAAGTCCTTTGGGGAAATGATTACCCTCATAATGAAGGGACGTTTCCATATAATCTGGAATCGATTCGTTTAACGTTTAATGATATATCCGAGAAAGATAGGCGTTTACTCTTTGGTGAAAACGCTGCTGAACTATACAACTTTGACCTAGAAAAATTACGGCCTTTAGCCAATCAATACGGGCCTACACCCAGTCAAGTTGATCAACCATTAGCTCGAGAAAACATTCCAGTTGACGCTACGGGGGTTATTTTTAGGAATGCTCTATTCGATCAACCTAGTGAGGAATAGTCATGGCTATGCCTAAAGGCATTGGGATAGTTGATACAATGATCGGCTTCCCGGCTAATGATTTTTCTCAATACAATTTCATCCGTAAACAGCTCAAAGAAGGTTCTACTGATCTTGATTTTCCGGTTGAATATATGTTTAAAAATGTTCCTAAAGAACTTTATGGGAATAAAGATCCCATCTCCGTAACTTTACATGAGATGGATAGATTCGGCATAGAGATTGGTCTTATTGGAGCCGGAGGGGATGTTAGCCTTAAAGCGCTTAAAACTCATTCAGACCGTTTTGTAGCACAAGGGAGTGTTGATCCTAATAAAGGTAAGGAAGGTATTCAAAATATGGTGCGCCAGTACGAAGAGTTTGGTGTGCGCTCATTTGGAGCTTTTAATTCAGGTTTTGATCCTCAGGTTGGTATTGATGATGAACTTATGTATCCGATCTACGACAAATGTGTGGAACTCGATGTTCCAATTTTCTCCTGTGCCGGTGTGCCTGGACCTAGGTTACCTATGTGGCCCCAACACGTGGAGCGCATCGATAAGGTAATGTACGATTTTCCTGAGTTAGTCTTTGTAACACGACACGGTTGTGAGCCCTGGGTAGATCTTGCAGTTAAGTTAATGTTGAAATGGCCAAATCTATATTATTCTACTTCGGCTTTCGCTCCTAAATATTACCCGAAAGAAATTATAGATTATGCAAATACCCGAGGAGCCGACAAGGTAATTTATGCTGGCTATTTTCCAATAGGACTTTCATTAGAAAGGATCATGAAAGATATGCAAAATGTTGCATTCAAAGATGAAGTTTGGCCAAAGTTTTTACGAGAAAATGCATATAAAGTACTAAAAATATAAGGCTAATAATTTTAGTACTTTTTCCGAGTCTCAAACGTCATAGGAAGGAATTCCAGCATAAATTTTCAATGAATATCTTCCTTATTAATAATTTTTATTAAAGGTTTTAATTCATTTTCATAATTTTTCCAAAGATTAACTGAACTAGTGTAGATGGGTTGTTTAACCTGCAGAGCACTGGCAGTAACAACTGCTCTTTTTGTAGAATGGAAAGACATACAGCTTTCCTCCCATTGTAGGTCACAAAAATCTATCATCTTTTTGCTTACTACTTCTTGGTTAGCAATAAGTTCTTCATATTTAACCCTGTAGACTTTTTTTGGTAATACTGATTCCCAGTGAGCAATTAATTCAAGATATAAATTGTAATATTCTCCTACTTCTTCAAGGCTATAGGCATATTGATTGCCTGTTCCAAATTTTTGTTTAAAAATTGAGAAACAGTTATCTAAAGGCTCTCTCTCACAAAGAATAATTTTGGCTTCAGGTAAAGCTTTGTGTATTACACCAACATACTGAAAATTATATGGCATCTTATTAATAACAATCCATCCTTCATCCTTTACAAAGTTTTCAATTAGCTGAAGATATAATCTACCTAAATTATCAAATGAATCTTGATCATGTAGACTTACATTTTTAGGAAAATTGACTTCTTCTACCGAGAATAGAGCTTCTTTTAT
>DQKS01000096.1 GCA_015660645.1 Gammaproteobacteria bacterium | reverse complement strand
GATATTTACACTGTATCAAAGCTGCTTGGCCATGCATCTGTTAAAACAACTGAAAAATATTATGTGGATTTAGTTGATGATAACTATAAGTCAGCATTGGATGGATTGGATAAAATAATCTGATTAGCTACATTACTTTAACGGTAATAAGAAGCCCCTGTTCAAGGGGCTTTTTTTATGCTAAAATCATATTGTTTTAATGTCTAAAAGTAAAAATAGAAAACAGGTATATGACAGGTGGTTACTTCAAAAACGGTCTATTTGTGTCATTTACTGTCATATCGGGAAAGTACAAAAGGGAAACAAAAAACCCCGATCTCTCAACGAGAAAACGGGGTTTAAGAGAGCGGGACCGAAGGGACTCGAACCCTCGACCTCCGGCTTGACAGGAAAAATTCTACATTTTAGTCTCCCATAACTCCTAATATATAATGAGATACAGAAACATGGTTTTCCGAAAATAAAAAAGTCCGGTAAATAACAGGTGGTTGGGACAGTTGCTTTGCTGTCAGAGTTATCCTTAATAAATAAAGATGTAATGAAAAACCTATCGCTGGCGGTCATTATAATTTCAAAAACAGCCAAGGTTTGAAGTTGAAATACCAGTTATCCTGACTTATCCTGTCGCATGCAGGAATGAGTCCTTTTTGAATACGATTTTTAAAAAGATATATAGCGATATCAAAGAATATAAAAACAAAATTCTTATTAGTGACTGCTTTTGCTTGAAGATCAAGGAGTTCATCATAATCGTTACTAGAAACATTATCCATTGCTGTGTATGTGCAAAAGGCATTGAGACTGATTTTATTTTTCATTATTTTTCTTTGTATTCTAAGGACATGCTCGCCAACCTCAGAACAATCCATTGAACTATGAGACCAATATGGAGCAATTGAGTATGGATTAGTGTCAACCCAGATACCAAACTTCTCTTTACTTTTTTCACTGAGAATTGGAATATTTTGAATTCTAGTTGAGAAAGGTGCCAGGAAATAGAAATCAGGTTTAGTTTCTTCTAGAAGGTTAAACGTTTGATCTAAAGTATCTTTTGTCTCTCCGGGGAAACCAACAATTAAAGAACAGACCGTAGTTAATTGAATGCTTTTACAGTTTAAGATTGCTTTTTTATTCTCTTCAACGGAGCAGCCTTTGTTCATATTCTTTAAGATTTCTTCGGATCCTGACTCAAGACCTATATTAACTTGTATGCAACCCGCATCTTGCATAAGATGACAAATTGATAAATCTGCTAGATCTTCACTTCTAGCATAACAAATCCACTTGCCGGTAAACTTTTTTTCAATAAGGATTTCGCATAGTTCTTTTAGTCTTTTTCTAGGCATAGTAAAAAGAGAATCAAGACAATTTATTATCACATCTGGTTTTTTAAGACTTAACCCAAGCCAATAATCTGCAATTTTTGTAGCTGATTTGTATCGGAATGTTTTGTCATTGAACAAATAAGGGTAATTACAAAAAGAGCATCGGTAAGGACATCCTCTCACACTTTCATAATGAATCTTGTTGAATGTCATATCATGGTATGACTCAACAATATCCCAATTTGCTTCTTGTAAAGAATCAAGACTCGTTGAGTTTGGCTGAGAAGCTTCATAGAAAACAATACCATTCTTTTTATATGCCTGTTCTGTGCTAAAAACAGAATCATCCTTAAAGTCTGATTTAATCCAATTCGCAATATCACGAACAGCAAATTCCCCATATCCCTTAACAATAAGGTCCACATGTTCGGTCTTCGGCCATAATTCATCAAACATTTGAGTTAACGGCCCACCAACAATAATCTTATTATTGGGTAAACTTAGTTTCTCTATTACTGGTATTAGTTCAGAAAAGTCTTTAAAAAAGGTTGTAGACAAGAACACAGTATCACATTGGTTAAGTTTCTTAATAGCTGACTTATCAGAATACAGATCATTCACTGATACTAAATCATAAGGTATTGATTCATTTTCTAGAAGAGTTGCTAGAATAACCTCTGTAAGCTCAGGTGATTCATTGGTAGAAGTTTGTGAAAGGGCTTTTTGAAGTTTTACATTTTTAGATTTTTTTAATGCTCTGTTAAAAAGGAGAATTGGTTCGAGGGCAATAAACTTTACCATCATTTCATACCAGTTAGATTTGGCATTCTTTAATTGAATAAATTGTCTTCTTATAGTTTCAAAAAGGTTTTTTTCTTTACCCGTTATAAAACCACCTGTGACAACTAAAACTCTATGCTTTAAACCTTCCAATTGCACTCACCTATAAAAAGTAATAATAGGATTATTCTAGGCGATGAACATACCTAACGCAATTGACGCATCACACAAATAAAATTAGATAGTTTTGTAGAAGTTTAAGTACCGATCCTGTTGTTTATGACTATTGATAGAATCAATCTTCTCTAGATCTTTAAGTGCATCTAAACCATTAAGTATAAGATCATCCCAGAGCTGGCTAAAAGTTCAGAAAAAGTGTTAATAGAGTTAGGGTATGAGAATATCACGGTGAGAACCGGCGACGGTTACATAGGCTGGGGTGAAAAACTCGATGAAAATAATATCGGTCTTCTTGATCACAGTTTATTGACACCAATTGATACACTCCATACGATAGAAGCTGGCGTTCCAATAGCTGTGAATATATCGGATATCATGAGTTCAAATGGAGT
>DQKS01000069.1 GCA_015660645.1 Gammaproteobacteria bacterium | reverse complement strand
TTCTATACTCATTACTTTTTACTCCTGCCTTGGAATTTTTACCATAGCTATAATTTAGAGATGCGCATGTTAACCAAGTTTTAAAATAATTGCATTATTTACTTAACATATTTGAATAAATGTCAATTAATTTTACATATATAAGCCACCGTTAATATGTATGGTTTGTCCAGTTATATAAGAAGATTCCTCAGAACAAAGATAGCTTATCAAATGGGCTATTTCAGAAGGTTTTCCAAATCTACCTAAAGGTATTTCTTTAATTAACTCTTCTTGATCCACACCGCTACTTGAGTCTGTCATATCAGTATTTATAAATCCTGGTGCTACTGTATTTACCGTAATACCTCTACTGCCAACTTCCCGCGCTAAAGTTCTAGAAAATGCCTCTATACCGGCTTTTGCTGCAGCATAATTAGCTTGGCCTTTATTTCCTAGGACAGCCGAAGTTGACGAAATATTAATTATCCTTCCCCACTTCTTTTTTAACATTGGTTTTAATGCTCGCTTAGTTATTCTAAACACTCCATTTAAATGAACATTTAAAACATCTTGCCATTCATCTTCTGACATTCGTAATACTAAGTTATCTCTGGTAAAACCCGCGTTATTAATTAATATTTCTATGTCGGAGTGATCGTTATAGATTTCTTTACACGTAGACTCTATATTTTCTAAACTACCAAGGTCCAGTTGATAGCCAATAATACCTTTTTTTGAAAGTTGATTAGCTCCATCTTCAGTTGTAGCTGTCCCTATAACAACATAATCTTGGCTAAGTAAGTTTTCAGCTATGGCTTTTCCTATGCCTCTAGAAGCGCCTGTGATAAAAACTTTTTTCATTTTAAATTATTGAACTTTTCTAAATAACTAGAGTAGTTATCTAAGCTGATAATTTCAACATCATTTAATATTCTTTTGATAAGACCACTAAGTACCTTTCCAGGTCCGCATTCAATATATTTATTGACCTTCAGAGAATTAATATTCTTTATTGTTTCTACCCATCTGACAGGACTATTAACTTGGTTAATTAAGTTTTGTTTAACCACTTCCAAATCTTCACTAAAAGAAGCATTATAATTTTGAAATATTTTTAGCGATGGAGTATTAAAGTTAACAGAATCTAGATGTATAGAAAATTTAGAAGCCGCCTCTGACATAAGACTACAATGAGCGGGCACACTCATGGCCAGGAGCATAGCTATCTTTGCACCAGCTTCTTTACACCTATCAATAGCAATTTCAACTCCTTTTTTTGTACCTGATATAACTATTTGTAGAGGCGAATTAATATTAGCCAGATTAACCAATTCCTCTTCTGAAGATGTTATTTCTTCACATATAACTCTTATTTTAGATTCTTCTAATCCAATAATGGCAGCTATACCACCTTCATTTTGCGGAACAGCATCTTGCATTAACTTTGCTCTAATGGAAACAAGTCTCAAGGCATCTTCAAACAAAAGAACATCTCCAGCCACTAAAGCAGCAAATTCTCCAAGAGAATGACCAGCCATAGCTCCAAGTGAACTTGATTTGATCTCTAGAGTATTCCAAAGTGCTACATTAGCTGTCAACATCAAAGGCTGGGTAATTTCAGTTTTTAATAAATCTTCTGAATTTCCTAAAAAAATTAGAGATTTAAAATCTATACCAGTAATTTCCTTTGCATTCTCAAAGGTATCAGAAAATGTTTTATGACCATTGAAGTAATCTACAAGCATACCTACAGATTGCGAACCCTGCCCTGGAAAAACTAAAGCAGTTTGAGAAAGATTCATTTTATAAAGCTATTCTTCAGATTCTTCTTTTGGTTGTTTCACCTCAACAACCTTTCTTCCTCTGTAGAAACCATCGGCAGTCATTTGATGACGCAAATGCCTTTCTCCAGTAACACTATCTGTAGACAATGTGGGGTTAGATAAGGACTGATGTGCCCTCCTCTGTAGTTTTTTTGATTTTGATTTTTTACTTTTTTGTACTGCCATATGAAGTCTCCGGCGCGGATTTTAGATGAACTACTCTATCAAGTCTCTAATTTTTTGAAAAGGTTGTATTTTTTTTTCATTAGATGTCTCTTTAAATTTAATGCAGTCTTGTTCCTCACAACGAATAACAGAAGGATAATTTAAGCAAATTTCTTCTTCTATAAGTTTTTTTATTTGGAAGTATTTAAGATTTTGATAGTGACTTTCGTCAGATTCATTACTCTTATCTAATAGAATATCTGTGTCTTTAATTACTAAGTTTGTATCAACAATTAATTTCACCTCAACATCTTTTAGACAATTTTGGCAGGATTCTATAAAGCTAGACTTTATTATTCCTTTACAAATAAAAATCTCAGAAGATAATTTATCTATAGATAAATTAATAATTAAAGGATTCTTAAGAATACCTAAACTAAGGTCATCTGAAAATTTAATATCAAATTTATCAATTTTTATAGGGAACTTACCTTCCCTTAAATTTAAATAATCACTCATATTTATCCATAAGTTTGGTAAATACATTTGGTATTTTGGTTGATGCTTCTATTCCTAAATTATGAAATTTTATCTCATGAGAATGCAACATCATCCTATTAATGTCTAATTTAAGACTTTTATTTAAATCTTTATCTCCGTATTTCTTATCTCCTACAATTGGATGACCTGAATAAGTTGCATGCACTCTTATTTGATGAGTCCTACCAGTAATGATGCGACACTTAACTAAGCTTAATTTATCATTGTCGGATAAGACTTCAAATTCAGAGATAGAATTTTTACCTTTTGAATTTACTTGAACTTCTCTTTCTCCAGATTTTAGCCTATCTTTAGATAAACCCACCTCTACTTTAGTTATTTCCTTTGGCCATTTACCTTTTACAACTGCTAGGTAGTTTTTTTCAACCTGACTCTCACGTATTTCTTTATGAAATTCTCTAAGCATAGTTTTTTTTAAGGCTACTACTAAACAACCTGAGGTATCTTTGTCCAACCTATGAACTAATTGTGCCCCTTTATACCTTCTATCGATTTGGCGAATAGTTTCAATTAATCCTAAGGAAATACCACTACCGCCATGACTAGCCATCCCCACGGGTTTGTTAAGAATGATGAAACTTTTATCTTCCACTATAAAACTATCTTTAAGCTTGTTTTTAAACTTATCTTCTGCATTTTTTGTTACTTTTAATTCTGCCGTGTAAGGAGGAATACGTACTTCATCTCCTGTCCTTAATTTTAAGCTTGGTTTGCAACGCGATTTATTTACCCTTACTTCTCCTTTTCTAATGATTGAATAAATCCTGCTTCTTGGAAGACCTTTCATTTTAGAAATAAGACAATTATCAAGGCGTACTCCTGAGTAATTTTCAGTAACTGTATAGATCGTAACAGGGTTAAATTGTGTATTCATTTCTAAACAAAGTAAGGAAAAGTTTAATAATAAGCTGAAATATGTTATTTTAGCTGAGAATCTGTGCAATTAAAGTTAATAAGTAAGACGCAGTAATAAAAATTAAGCAGAAAAGAGTAATAAGCTCTATTAATAACAGAATTACAGTCGCGTAGGCGTGACACCATCTTTTTTATAATTCGCCTACTATAATCTATAAATAAAGCTATTAAATTAACTTATTTATATCATAAAGCTAATTAAAGCTTTCCTGCTTTCCTGTAAGGAAAAAAAATGAAAAGAATGTTGATAAATGCAACGCAACCTGAAGAATTGCGGGTAGCTCTTGTAGATGGACAAAGTATTTACGATTTAGATATAGAACAAGTTGGGCAAGAAAGGAAAAGATCTAATATATATAAAGGAAGAGTTTCTAGAGCAGAACAAAGTTTAGGAGCTGCCTTTGTTGATTTTGGTTCAGAAAAGCATGGCTTCTTGCCAGTTAAAGAATTGGCTCCACAATATCAAAAAAACAAGAACGGAAGAAATACTATCAATGAGAGCTTGTCTCAAGGTCAAGAAATAATAGTCCAAGTAGAAAAAGAAGAAAGAGGCACTAAAGGAGCAGCTCTTAGTACTTATATTTCACTTCCAGGTCATTACTTAGTCTTAATGCCAAACAGCCCAGAGGCTGGAGGAATCTCTAAGAGCATTGAAGGCGAATCTAGAGATGACATGAGAAAAAAAATGCGTTTATTAGAGATACCAGATGGAATGGGTCTAATTCTAAGAACGGCTGGGGCTGGCGTCAGTTTGGAAGAATTAGAGTGGGATCTGGAGTATCTATTAAATCTTTGGGATGCAATACAAGAGGCAAATCAACTAAGAAAAGCTCCTTTCCTGATATATCGAGAGAATGATCTTGTTTCAAGGTCTTTAAGAGATTTCTTAAGATCAGATATAACTGAAGTTTTAGTTGATACTGATGAAGCGTTTGAAAAAGCTCTTGATTTTACTTCAAAACTTATGCCAGATTTCGAAGACAGGATTAAGAGATATGATGAAACAATCCCTTTGTTTACACGCTATCAAATTGAAAGCCAAATAGAGACTGCCTACCAAAGAGAAGTAACTTTACCTAGTGGTGGTTCTATTGTTATAGATCAAACAGAAGCCTTAGTTGCTATAGATATAAACTCTAGAAAATCAACAAAAGGAAGTGATATAGAAGAAACTGCTTTGAATACAAATCTAGAAGCTGCATCAGAAATTGCCAAGCAGCTTAGATTGCGTGATATGGGCGGTCTTATAGTTATAGATTTTATTGATATGCTTTCTTTAAAAAATAAAAGAGCAATAGAAGATAAATTATGGACATCTCTCGCTGTAGATAGAGCAAAAGTACAAGTTGGACGTATTTCAAGATTTGGTTTAATGGAAATGTCACGGCAGAGACTTAGGCCTTCTCTTCTAGAAAGGTGGACTCAAGATGTTGCAAGTCTTTCTACAGCAGTATTAAGACTTATAGAAGAAGAAGCAGGCAAAAAACGAAGCGGCGAAGTAAGGGCTATTGTTTCTCCTGATATGTCTATCTTTTTACTTAATGAAAGAAGACCCAGGGTGAATGATATTGAAGAAAGAACAGGAGTTAGAATTATTGTAGTTTCAGATCCAACTAGATCTGATAATCGTTTTGAAGTTAGTAGATTGAGAGATGATGATAAAAATCTAAATGATTCAGCTAGCTATGAGATACAAGATGAAGTGGGAAATAGTTCTCATGAAATTTCTAGTCCTCAACGCAAGAACAAACAAGAGAAACCAGCTGTTAACATAAAGCCACCAAAGAAACCTAAACGCAAAACTGATGGCTTTATAAAAAGGTTCCTACAATCCATAACCAAGAAAGAGGAAGAAAAGCCTAAACCTAAATACTCTAAAAGACGAAATACAAGAAGACCTCACCAAAATAAACCTAAGCAAGGTGCTCAACGTCAAAATTTGTCAAAAGACAATAATAAAAATGCAGCTCCTAAATCTTCAAAGGCAGATGAGAGTAATACTCCTAGAAAGAAAAAATCTACGCAACACGATAACAAGAAAGAAAATAAAGGAACCAATGACAGTAATAAACCAAGAGTAAATAAATCAAAGTCAAAAGAAAACCTAGAAAAGAGTAACCATTCTGATGAGAAGAAGCTTACAACTAAATTAGATAAATCAGAAAAAAGCCCAAGAAAGCCTAGATCTAAATTAAAAGAATCTTCATCTAAGGTAAAAATAGAAAAAAATGGTAATACTATTAAACCTAAAGTTGATCAACTTGATGCAGATGTAGATGGAAATAAAATTTTTGAATCTCCTGGTAGGAAAAAAGAGGCTTTGGTCGCCACCCCAAAAGAAAAGAAACCTAAAATAAAAGTCTCTAGTGAGGTAAAAGATCCTAAACCCATTATTCCGCCAAAGCATGAATTAAAAACAGAAGATGTTAAAAAGCAAGAAGATCTCATAAGTAAAGAAGAGCCTATAAAAAAAGCGAAAGATTGGGGAAGAGCTGGAAACGATCCAAGAAATAAATAAAGTTTTAATTGTGAGACTTAATTTCTAAAAAGTGTTCTATAAGTCTTCCTGAGATGGATATTTTTCCCGAAGGAACAGACGGCAGTTGTTTATAATTAAACCAATTTGCTTCGTCTATTTCGTTACCATCCGGTTGTATCTCTCCTGACAAATATTCTGCATGATAACCTAGCATTAGTTGGCTTGGAAAAGGCCAAGATTGACTTCCATAATATTGTATATTTTTTACTTTAATATTTACTTCCTCTTCTATTTCTCTATGGATAGCTTCTTCTGATGTTTCTCCAGCCTCAATAAATCCTGCTAGCGTGCTATAGAATTTTCCAGGAAAATTTTTATTATGTGCTAATAGTAGATCCTCTCCTTTTGTTACTAGCACTATGATGCAAGGAGAAATTCTTGGGTAGATTAAATTTGTGTTGCAACTGCAAGTCATTGCCCTTTCAGCTTGATGCATGTTCATTTTTTTTCCACAAATCCCGCAAAATTGATTGTGTTTAAACCAATCTATTAGCTGCAAACTTCTTGAACAAATAGTAAATAGGTTATCTGGTAATAAACCTAACAAAGCTCTTATAGGGCTAAGTTGTGTATCTGCTAAGATAGGACTTGATTGCGTTAGTTCTACAGCGTAACAGGCCTTATTTTCTATATACCCTAAAAAAAAATCTTGGAGCGTCTCCATCCCAGACCAGGTATATTCATCATTTGTAAGCACGGCAAGATTGGAGCCATTGATAGTTAAGAACGATTGATCTTTCAGTACAAAGAATATCTTTTCTAAATCAAAGCTGTTTTGGTTTTCAGCTTTAAATTCTGAAGAAGGTTGTAGGGCTATCATTAGGTTTTGATTTTAAGCTACCTTCACTTAGTTTAAAATAGAAATATAACAAAGGATTTATTATGGAAAATATTGTGCTTGATCAGGGTATGCTTGTATCTGGTATTGTTCTTGTCATAAGCTTCATTTTAATTTTTACTGAAACTTTACACGGTTACCATAGAAGCAAGGTGGCAATGGCTGGAGCAGGTGTCATGCTATTGGTAGGACAATATTATGGCTTCTATAGTCCTGATGCAGCTTTTGAAGCTATTGATTGGAATGTTATATTTCTTCTTGGCAGTATGATGGCCATTGTTTCCATAATGATAACTACTGGAGGCTTTGAAAGGATGGCTGCGCAAATAGGCCGTTTTGCTAAAGGTAGGCAATTCTTATTAATGGCTGCTTTAGGAACTGCAGTGACGGTACTCTCTCTCTTGCTTGATAATGTAACAACAGTAGTTATTTTTGGACCATTGATAGTTCTAATAGCACAAAAGATGAAGGTGTCCCCTATACCTTATCTAATGGCAGCCGCCCTACTCTCTGATACAGGTGGAGTTGCTACGTTAGTTGGAGATCCTCCAAATTTAATGATTGGTAGTGCTGTTGGTATAAGTTTTATGACATTTTTTCAACACATGGGGGGTATAGTTCTGGTGGCATGGCTAGGAACTCTATTTGCTCTAAAATATCTTTGTAAAGATGAATTGGCTATAGAGCCTCAAGGAACCTTTGATGAAGAAATTCCTTATAAAGATAAGTCACTTTGGAATAAATCATGCTTAGTTTTAGGAATATTGGTTATTCTTTTTATAAGTCATGATGCAATCCACTGGCAGCCTTGGATGGTGGCAGGGGCAGGTTTTGTTTTGATTTGTTTCCTAGCTAAACATGTTGAACTAGACGAAGTAATGAAAGAGGTTGAAATGACCTTGTTACTATTTTTTATTTCACTATTTATAATTGTTGGTGGAGTAGAACATAGTCACTTCTTGGCTTACTTAGGTCAATTTATAGTAGATTTTGTTGACCGAGATCTGTTACTTGCAACAATAGTTTTGATGTGGGTAGCGGCTATTATGTCTGCTGCTATAGACAATATTCCTTTTACGGCTGCGATGATACCGATATTATTAGCTATAGAAGCTACTGGAACCGAAATATATCCACTATGGTGGGCATTGGCATTAGGAGTTGGGATGGGCGGAAACGGCACCCACATAGGATCTACAGCTAATGTTTACATTGTAACTGTATCTGAACGCCTAGCTAAAAGAGAAGGTAACCCCGAATTGGCAATTACTCCTTTAAAATGGGCTAAAATTGGACTTCCGGTTATGATCCTCACGTTGATCATATGTACCGTAATCATGTACTTATTCTTTGGTTTTTATAGCAGTGAATTTCCTAGAATAAACTAAGCTAATCAATGAACAGAAGGTTCTCTATTGCGCCTATGATGGATCGCACAGATCGTCATGAAAGATATTTCTTAAGATCTCTTTCAAAGGAAATACTTCTTTATACTGAAATGATACACGTTAATGCTGTTATACATGGCAATAGAGAAGATCTTCTTAATTACCATACCAAAGAACACCCACTTGCCATACAGCTAGGAGGAAGTGACCCTGCCGCTCTTCGAGAAGCTTCTCTTATAGCCGAGGAAAAGGGTTTTGATGAAATTAATTTAAATGTCGGGTGCCCCAGCTCAAGGGTTCAAAGTGGTTCCTTTGGAGCCATCTTAATGAAACAGCCAAAGTTAGT
>DQKS01000085.1 GCA_015660645.1 Gammaproteobacteria bacterium | reverse complement strand
TCCAATAGTAGTGTAGCCAAACCAAGGACCACTGAGATTTGCATTAAAATTATTGCCATACGAGCTATAACTATTGAAATAATAAAGTCTTTAGGAAGGATTGGTGTTACAAAGAGTCTTTTAAGAATTCCTCTGCGTCTATATTCCACAACGTTAAATCCACTTCCAGCAAGGCAAAGGTTCATAAGCATAAAGGCTAGCAACCCTGGTAATAAGAAATCTATATAACGTTGAGGTCTTGCCTTAACATCTTCAATTTTAAGAGTAAATAGCGGCTTAAAATCTCTTAATTCTTGATCAATAGAAAGAAGACTACTATTAAGGACCTCTTTAATTACTGCTTGTTGTCTGACTTGTGAAGCATCTAATAGAAGTCTTAAAACACTTGAATCTTCAAGTGAATCAAAGTCTTTAGGAATAACTATAATTGCAGTTTGGTCGCCTAAGATCAGCTGTTCTTTAAGTTCATTTTCCTCTCCTTTTGTAACATTAAATAGAGGGTCTGCAATAACCAAATCTGAAAAATTCTTAGATGCAGTACTGTTGGAATTATTAACTAATCCTAAATTGATGGGATCTGGTTCTCCACCTGAAAAAGAAAATGCTCCCATAAAAATCATAGGAAAAAATAAACTAAATAGAATTGATTGGCGATCTCGTAAAAAAATTAAAAGAAAAACTTTTGCAAGATGAAGTTGCGCATTAGTTAACATTCTAATCTCTTAGTTCATGACCTGTTAATGCAAGAAAAACATCTTCAATATTCCCATGCAAAGGTGCTTTGGGTGGAACTGAAGCATGTTTCATAATAAGTTTTTGTGGGGTATCTTCTGCTATTAATTGCCCTTTATCCATAATTGCTATGCGATTACACAAGTATTCAGCTTCCTCCATATTGTGCGTAGTTAGAACTATGGTCATTCCAGCATCATTTAGTTCCCTCACAAGGTTCCATAAGTTTCGTTTTGCTTGTGGGTCTAAGCCAGTGGTTGGCTCGTCCAGGAATAGAACTTTAGGATTATTTACAAGTGCACATGCTATTGAGAAGCGTTGTTTTTGACCGCCAGAGAGCTCATCTGGTTTGGCTTTAGATTTATCCAGTAGGTCAACTTTTCCTAATAATTCCAGGGGGTCAGTTTTTTGAGAGTAAAGTTTTCCAAAGAGAATTAAGAGTTCACTTAGGTTGATTCTGTCAAAGTATTCGTTAGATTGTAGTTGGACACCAATAATCTGTTTAACTTTAAAAGGGTCAGCACTTACATCCAGTCCGTCTATTGAAGCAGAGCCTCCATCAATATCGTTGAGTCCTTCTAACATCTCTAATGTTGAGGTCTTTCCTGCTCCGTTTGGACCAAGAATCCCATAAATTTCACCTTCTTTTATATTAAAACTAATACCGTCAACCGCGTTGAAGAACTCTTTTTTATTTTCCGGTTTCGGATATGTTTTAAGAAGTTTATTAACTTCGATGATATTCATTAAATTTAAATGTTATAAAATTTATTGGTCAGAATTTTATATTTTTGTACTAACAATAACTCTAGGGTTCTTACCTGGAGTAATAAGGGCATTAAGAACCTCAAATTCTAATTGAAGATTATCCAATTCTTTTAATGTTTTTATTTTGAGCTTGATCTTATCATTGCCTGGAAGGTCTATCAGGTTTGTATTATCAAGAAAAGTAAAACGAGATTGGTTTTTAAGTTGCAATTTAGCTGAAGAATTATTTTTGATTATGACAGTAAGAATTTGGGTTCCTTTACCATATCCTACAGATTCAATAGAAATAATTGATTTAAGAAGAGGAAGTAGATTATCTTCTTTCCCAATAAGAATTTCTTTGAACCATATGACTGTTCTTCTTTGGAATAGAGCTTCTTTTATAGATTCTTTAGAACGATCTTTAGCAAAGATAAGTGTTACGGGTCTGTGCTCACCTGCTCTTGTTAAGTAATCCCACTCAATTAAGTCATGCACATCAGACGTGCCAATTAAAGCTAAGTTATTTTCAATGGCAATTCTAAAGGCTTCTTCTGAGTAAGTACTCCCATTGACAACCTCAATACCATGCAGATAACCCTTGTCGATCATTTTTCTGTGCATTGGCTGCAATCTGGCAATTCCATCTGGAGCCTGCCGATAATAATCAGGGTGGTTCCAAAACAAGAAGGCTCCTTGTTGATTAGCTGCTTCTACGGCCTTTTCGGCTGGCCACATGTTACTTAATATGTAATGTTCTTTTATAGCTGGTTCGGCTCCCCATTGCATTTCTCTAATTTTTTTATTCAGGATTTCTTTTTCCTTATCATTTTTAGGTAAATCTATATTAAAAAGCTTATTAGCATCCTTAATAAATACTGCATTTATATGCCCTGGAGGCATGTCGCGTGTTATCTCAGACCCTGCTAGAACTATTAAACTAGATCCTTTGGCGGCGTTATTGGCTTCTAGAAAAGCACTATTTCTATCTTTATGAGGGACTTGTGCAATATGAGGCTGATACTCTAGGTGTTCTGTGATAGCTAATACATCCAATCCATTCCTGGTGGCTTCAGCCACTCGTATATTGGGCCAGACATGACCATCTGAAAAGACAGAATGCGTATGTAAATCTGAGATTAGCGTTAGCCGACCTTTGACATCTGGGAAATTAATTACTCCATTTAAGTTTTCATCTTTAGCAACAGAGCCTACTTTTCCGTGTGCCCAAACTGAACTACATAAGAATAAAACGGAGAGCCATAATAGTATTTGTATTTTTTTCATTTGTTATATTCCACAAAAATTTGCGATACTCATTGCGGTCTCGTCACTCACTTCAGGACAACCTAAGAATATTTCAGTTCCATGAATGGTTCCCATAACTTGCCGGCATTGTGCATCAACATCAGCTTCTCTTAAAAGGCGATAGAAGTTTACCCCTTCATCTCTCAGCGGATCACATTCATTAACAATAATGTAAGTTCTTGGTAAACCTTTTACGTCATTTACAGTGCAAAAACCTGGCCAAGCTAAAGGGTTTTTATTATTAAATTCTTCTATACCATAAACTATTGCTCCATGAGAAACTCCAGTAGAAGTATGTAGAGAAAGCAACAATCCTTCATTTTCTAAAGAAGAAGGATTTTCCGGAAGTGGGTAAGCCCCAGCGATATAAGGACATATTGGATACATTCCAGTGATTAAATTTAGCTGTCCTTCTTGTTTGAGTCTTAGAGTGGTTGCGATGGTTAGATTTCCTCCTCCACTTTCACCCGCTATGATTATTTTCTCTGTGTTTATATTTAGGTCAGCACTATTAGCGTGAACCCATTTTATGCCTGAAACACAATCATTCAATCCAGCTGGATAAGGAGCAACTTCTTCCGCGGAAGAAGCCCAACGTGCGTTTCTAAAGTCCACCATAGCAACAGCCACATTCTGTCTTGCTATGCATCTCCCCCAAGCTTGGTACAGTTCATCGAAACAAGACGACATCTCCATCCCCCCTCCATGAATGTAATAAACGCAAGGAAGAGTCTCATCATTGTCAGGTCTTATGTATTGAATCTTGATGGTATTTCCATCAGGTTCAGATACAAATTCTTTTGTTGTGGTGTTCAGGCCATCACCAGGTATTACTTCTTTGTAATGGGGCGCATTATTTATTTGATCCATTATTGCTTTACCCATCTTAGCTTCTTCTGTTTCCTCAAAAGCCATTATCTCTTCTCTGGTGTTGTGTTCAGTCAAAACCGAATCTAATTCTAGAGCTCCGAATACATCTTTGATTCTCTTATCTATTCGTGGATCTTCCGATATTTTATTTGCCATAATTATTTCCCCTTAAAAACAGGCTCCTTTTTCTCTACAAAAGCCTTGGTTGCATTTCTGTGATCTTCTGTTTGTCCACAGTGTATATGGTGAGTTGCTTCTAAATCTAAGCAATCGTCAACTTCTCCAGACATAGCTCTATTTAGATTCTCTTTCATGTATCGATAGGCTACAGATGGTCCATTAGCTAGTCTATTAGCAATTTCCATGGTTTTATCCATTAAATCATCAGGCTCACAAATCCAATTGGTGAGTCCTAGATCCAATGCTTCTTCGGCGGAAACTCTGTCCGATAACATGTACAGTTCTCTCGCTTTAGCCGACCCTATTAATTGAGTCATAAAATAACTCCCACCATAATCGCCAGAAAAACCAACTCTGGCAAAAGCTGTTGTCATAATTGCTGCTTTCGACATGACTCTTAAATCACAAGCCAAGGCATAAGACAAACCTGCACCAGCCGCTGCACCAGGTAGGGCTGCGATGGTAGGTTTTGGCATCTTAAATAATTTTCCAGAAGTTGCCCTTTGATGAACTCTTTGTCTGTGTATCGCTGCATCAATCGTGTTTTGACCAACGGTTCCGTCTCCTGATGAAGCCATACCTTTCACATCGCCTCCTGCGCAGAACCCTTTTCCAGCTCCAGTTAAAACGACGCATCTGATTTCCGGATCCACTTCAACTTCTGCAAGTATTCTCTGCAAAGCCTCATTCATTTCACCCGACATAGCATTTCTGGCCTCAGGTCTATTCATTGTCAACAGAGCTACTCCGTCGCCTTTCTCAAAAAGAAGATGGTCTGTGCCTGTGTCTACTTTCTCCATAATTTTCCTCCATTCAGTATCTTTGTTATTCTATATCTAAATTCTAAATAAGATGAAAATAAAAATTTATAGTTTAAAACCAGCTCTGTATTTACTTTTTTGTTTTTTTCTTTCAGAAATCCAGAGTGCCGATAAGCCTAATGTTATAGAGACTAAGGTCGATAATCCTAAATCCGTTTTATTGGTTGGAAATAGTTTTATGTATTACAACAACGGAGTTCATAAACCCTTACTGGGAATGATAAAAGCTGAAGCAAGTTTAGGAAAAGACCATAGGTTAAGATCAATTACTATTAATGGCTCTTCCTTAGAATGGCATGATGTGGAGTCTTACGTAACTAACCCTAATATTGGTTCTTTTTCTATTACTTCAAAAAATAAATATAAAAATTACAAAATAAAAGGTTTTGATTTAGCAATTTTAATGGATTGTAGCCAGTGTCCTATTCACCCCGACAGACAAGAGCTTTTTAATTTTTACGCAGATAAACATGTAAGAACATTACTAGATAATGGCGTGGAGCCAACTTTTATGATGACTTGGGCTTATGAAGATGAGCCCCAAATGATGCAAGGTCTAGAGAACGGTTATACAAAAGCTGGGAATAGGAATAATGTTTTAGTACTGCCGGTTGGTTTAGCTTTCCAGGCTTCTGTTCTCGCTTACCCAGATATTAAACTTTATACAAAGGATAAGAGGCACCCAAGTCGTGAAGGTACGTATTTAATGGCCGCGGTTATGTTTAGTGCAATATATAGAGTATCTCCAATCGGAAATGAGTATGATTATGGATTAGCTCCAGAAGTTACTAAACGTTTACAAAAGATAGCTTTACTGAGCTTAGATTATTACAAGAATTAAATAGAGGAAAATATGAAAAGTAAATTATTAATTGGAGCTGGGATTATTATTATACTGATAGCCGGAATGGGCCTAGGTTATTGGGCAACACAGACTGTAGCGAAAGATTATTTTTTAAAAGATTTAATCCCCTCAGCAACTTTAGATGAAAAGGATGCATTTGTTGAATCAATCCCAGTTGATGTTTCTTTAGAGCCTAAGCAATTGTCCAGAAATGTTAAAAAAGCTAAAAATGTAATATTTCTTATTGGTGATGGCATGAGTATTAGTCAGGTATCTGCTTATAGGCTAGTACAAGGGGGTCCTAATTCTAGAATTGCCGTGGATAGATTTCCTTATTCAGGTATTGTTCTTACTCATGCTGAGAATGCAATTGTCACCGATTCAGCATCTTCAGCCACCGCATATAGCACAGGCCGTAAAACTAATAATGGTGCTTTGGGAATGGATTCAGAGAATAACGAACTTGAAAACTTAACAGAAACTCTTGATCAGTATGGTTTTGTAAGTTCTCTATTAGCTACTTCAGAGATTACTCATGCAACTCCTGCTGCTTTTGCTGCTCATGTAGACTTGAGATGGAAGACAGATGAGATTAGTGCACAGATGATAGAGTCCAAGGTGGCTACATTCTTGGGGGGTGGCAGACATTTCTTTTTGCCCGAAGAAATGGACGGTAAAAGAAAGGATGCAAGAAATTTACTTGAAGAAGTAAATGCTTCACACACACTGTTAACAACAAAAGATGAAATGAATGACTTCAATGATAATAAATTAGGTAAGGTATTCGGCTTGTTTGCAGATGAGCATCTTCGGAGTATAGATAGTCCTGATAATCATTCCAGCGAACCGTCTTTGAGCGAAATGCTTCAATTTGCTGTCAAACGTTCTGGTCAATTTATTAATAATGGGTGTAAAGGATTTTTTATTATGGGAGAGGGATCCCAAGTAGATTGGGCGGGGCATTCCAATAATTTGGAATATTTAATAAGAGAAATGCAGGATCTAGACTCAGCTGTTGAGTGGGCTTTTAACTACGCTAAACAGAATACAGATACATTGGTAGTAGTAACCGCTGACCATGAAACTGGCGGGCTTCTTATAGAGCCAGCTAACCCTGCCGACTACAACGGCAATGAAGTGAAATTCTCTTTTAATACCGCAGTGGGAAGAGGAACACACACAGGAGTCCCGGTTCCTGTCTATGCCTATGGTCCAGGTGCAGAGAACTTTACAGGCACCTTAGATAACACCGATGTTTATAGAGCTGTGATCGAAGCTCTGGAGCTTGGAGAGAAAGGATCTTCTTGTATTCCAAACTAAGGTATGAATGAAACACCAGTAATTAAAAAGTTAGATCCTTCTCAATTAGAGGCAGCCTCTAATGCTTTAATAATGGGTTTTAGTTCCGACCCTTTTCACAGATGGTTAATGCCAGATCCTACAATTTATTATAGAAATTTTAAGTTATTTACTGAGAATGCTTGTAAGCAATCTTTTTTTGTTGATGGTGTTTATGGTGATGAAAATAATTATGGAACTGCGGTTTGGTTCTCTCCTGGATTCGATATTGATTTTACTGATATTTCTGAGGCCTATAAAGACATACCTAAAGATAGAATAGAAGAGGCTTTTAAGATTTTTGAGGAGATAGATGATAGTCGTGTACATGATGCTTGGTATTTAGAATATTTAGCGGTTGACCCTTCTAAGCAAGGTTTAGGCTTAGGTTCATTGATACTCAAAGAGAGTCTGAAAGTGATTGATGAGTTGGGGGAGGCGGCATATCTGGAATCATCTAACCCTAAGAATATGTCCCTTTATGAACGGTATGGCTTTAGATTCTTAAAGAAAATCCAGGTTGGAAGTAGTCCTCAACTCAATACAATGATTAGGCAGCCGAAAAAATGATAGAAAAAGATTTACTAGAACTTCGCATCCAGTCGATGGGTTCTTCTCCTCTTTTTTATAAGGAACCTGTACATCTCGTAAAGGGAGAAGGTATTTGGTTGTATGATGATTCAGATAATAAATACATGGATTGTTACAACAATGTCCCTTGCGTTGGGCACTGCCATCCTCACGTCATAGAGGCTTTAAGCAAACAAGCCGGTCAGTTAAACACCCACAGTCGTTATCTCAGCAAGGTTGTAGTTGATTATTCTGAACGACTGATGTCTCTTCATGCGGATCCATTGTCGGTATTGCAAATGGGATGCAGCGGAACGGAAGCCATAGAAATAGCCATTAAGATGGCTAGGCTTGCAACGGGAGGAAAGGGAATCATTTGCAGTAATGCAACTTATCATGGCAATAGCCATGAAACTATTCGAATGACGATTGGCCCTTTTGAGCCTGATTTCAAACGCGTCCCATTCCCAGAAAAATTTAGACCTCTTAAAGAGGGCTTAGCAGAGAAAGAGCTTTGTGATTTATATCTTGATGAAATCAAAAGAGCAATTAGTGAATTTTCTGAGAACAATATCCCTTTAGCCGGTATGTTATTTTGTTCTATATTTGCGAATGAAGGACTGCCTGAAATTCCTTCTGGGTTTATGCAAAAGGCAGCAAAACTAGTAAGAGACGCAGGAGGAGTGGTTATCCTGGATGAAGTGCAAGCAGGGTTCTGCAGAACCGGCAGTTGGTGGGGTTATGAAGTTAATGAATGCGTTCCCGATATCGTGGCAATGGGCAAGCCAATGGGATCGGGTTATCCGCTGAGTGGAGTAGGAACCAGTCCTGAAATAGCAAAGATTTTCCATGAGAAAAGTTACTACTTCAACACCACAGCCTCCACGCCATTACAGGCAGCCGTGGGAAGTGCCGTTCTTGATGTGATAGAGGAAGAAGATTTACTCGGCAACGTGAATTCTGTTGGCGAGTATTTAAAAGACAAAGTGAAAGGCTTTGCTAAAAAATACGACATGGTAGGAGATGTTAGAGGATTGGGGCTCTTTGTGGCCATTGAGTGCATTGAAGGCCAGGGGAATAAAAACCCAAATAATAAGTTAGCTGTAGAGTTTGTAGAAAAAATGAAGCAAAAAGGATTTTTAATTTCAAATGCCGGTCAATTCAGAAACGTTTTAAAAATAAGACCCCCTTTGGTATTTGAGAAAGACCACGCGGATTCACTTTGTGAGGTTTTAGAAGAAACCTTAGAAGAAGTTCATAACTAAGAAATGAATAATGAAAGGGCACTTGCTGATTTAGCCAAAACAGCAATAAAAGAATGGGATTTAGATGTGAAGGGCATCAATCTTCATCTTCAGAGTGAGAATACAGTATTCAAAGTAGAGGGAGCTTATGGAAATACTTACGCTCTAAGAATTCATAGAAAAGGGTACCATGATCTCGATGAGTTAAA
Organism: Gammaproteobacteria bacterium; assembly: GCA_015660645.1. GTDB lineage: Bacteria > Pseudomonadota > Gammaproteobacteria > Magnimaribacterales > Magnimaribacteraceae > CAJJAM01. The sequence goes on along the minus strand of DQKS01000085.1, from coordinate 15,482 downwards.
TTCTGAGCATATTTGGACTTCTTGTTTGTCTAACTCTGGCTTATCTGTCCCTCAAGCACTGCTTACTCGGAATGGAGATGTTTATGCCTCTATTGCTTTCCCAAATTCGGAAGAAAACAGGTATGTGGGATTGGTCAAATGGCTAGAAGGAGAAAACTTAAGCAAGATAATTACAAAAATAGAAGAGAATGAAATTCGTTTTTTATATAGGTCTTTAGGAAAAGTCATTGCAAAATTTCATCAAGCAACTATAGCTTGGGAAGTACCTAAGGGCTTTAAAAGACATTCATTTGATAGGGGAGGACTGTTAGGAGAAAAACCATTTTGGGGTAGGTTTTGGGAGGTTGAATCTGTGAGCAATAGTGATTGCGATGAATTGTCTCTCATAAGAAACAATTTAAAAGAAGTTCTTAAGGGTTTGCCTAAAGATAAAACCACTTTTGGCATGATCCATGCTGATCTTCATTCAGATAATGTATTGGTGAAAGGAGATATTCTGTCTGTAATTGATTTTGATGATTCAGGGTTTGGGTGGCATGGCTTTGATCTGGCTGTTGCAATTTGGGACAGGTTAGATTTTTCAGCCAATGGTGGTTTCTTTGAAGTAGCTCACGAAGGTCTGCTTGAAGGTTACTTGGAAGATCGTCCAAACACTAAAGCTATAATTGGAACTATTCCAATATTTCTTCTAATGCGTTCCTTGATGTTAATTGGGTGGATATATGAGAGGCCGGAAGCGGGTTATTCAGACTTTCTTCCAGTTCTAATTCAAGCTTCAAAAGCCCAGGCTAAGGACTTAGGCTTGTCCGATTAATACTATTACGAATTTAAAAGTAATTTCTTTAAGCTTATTTCTACTGTCTAGATTGTTGCAGTTTTATTCTATAAACTCCTTTAATAATAAGGCAGTAATATGACACATCCCTTAGATCAAATAACACCAGAAGAAATAAATAAAGCAGCCGATTTATGTAAATCTCATGAAGGTTTTGATGAAAATACTATATTTATCAATATTAGTTTGGTTGAACCCAGTAAAGAATTTATTAGACTTTACAAGTCAGGTGAAGAGTTCCCAAGGCAATTAAAGGTTCGCGGAATGGATTCTAATTCTGATGGAGGTTTTGTAGCTATTGTAGATATGAAAGCTAGCGAGATAAGTCGTATTGACAGAGTCTCTGAGGAAGCTCAAGTTCCTTATAGTTTCCCAGAAATCTTTACGGCACAAGAATTGACTAAAACTAATAAAGATTATCAAGATGCTTTAAGTAAACGTGGCATAACTGATATGAATCTTGTTCAAATAGATCCTTGGCCTGCAGGAGGAATTGTTCATGAAAGTATTAAAAAAGGTCATAGAGCACTTAAAACAATTTCCTTTTTAAAAGAAAGTGAATCAGACAATGGCTACGCTAAACCCATAAATGGGGTAATTTCCCATGTGGATTTAACCTTAAAGAAGGTAACTCATGTTGAAGACCATGGAGTTGTACCTTTGCCTAAAGCTCACGCCAGGTATGATGCAGATTCTCAATCTAAACTAAGAGAACATCCAAAAAAGATAGACATCACTCAACCTGATGGGCCTGGTTTTGAGATGGAAGGAAATCAGATCAGTTGGGAAGGTTGGCAAGTCAGAGTGTCTGCTACTCCTGATGAAGGGCCCGTCCTTCATCAATTGTCTTTAAATGGAAGATCAATTCTTCATAGGGCTGCTCTATCTGACATGGTAGTGCCATACGGAACAGCAGACCCAATGCATAGTTGGAAAGCAGTACATGATGGCACTGAATACGGTTTTGGGACCATGCTAAATTCCTTAACTTTAGGGTGCGACTGTTTAGGAGAGATACACTATCTAGATGCAAATCTATTTGGTTTTGATGGTTTGGCTAATACTATAGAAAATGCGATATGCATCCATGAAGAAGATTTTGGAATTCAATGGAAGCACACAGATATGGGCGGGGGAGCCAATGAAGTTAGAAGATCCAGAAGGTTGGTGATAAGTTCTATTGCCACTATCGGTAATTATGATTACGGTTTGTTTTGGTATCTTTATCTTGATGGCAATATCGAATGCGAAGTTAAATTGACCGGTATTGTTGGTATTAGTGCTTATGATGAAAAGACACACCGAGATGATCAAGACTTTAAAATCACTGATGAATTAGTCTCTCCTCTTCATCAGCATTTATTTTGTGTTAGGTTGGATTGGGATCTTGAGGGTGGAAATAATCAATTATTTGAATCCAATGTTGAGGCCTTAGCTGTTAGTGATGAAAATCCGCATGGTATGCAATTGAAAGCTGTATCGACTCATTTAAAGAAGGAAAGTGAAGCGAAAAGAGATGTCTCGCCTTCCACAAGTAGGGTTTGGAAAATAATTAATCCCAATAAAACGAATTCTTTAGGGTTGCCCGTAGGTTATAAGCTGCTGCCAGGCAACACTCCAACTTTATTAGCCCATCCTGATTCGCCTCCTGGAAAGAGAGCTTCATTTTCAAAGCACAATTTGTGGGCCACTCCCTTTCATGAAGATGAAATGGCTGCTGGAGGGCCTCATTCCGTTATGCATTCTGGGCAAGGAGGGCTGGACGATATTACTTCTTCCGATAGGGATATCAGTGAATGCGATCTAGTAACCTGGCACACCTTTGGTGTTACGCACACTCCTAGACCTGAAGATTGGCCGGTAATGCCAACTGAATACTGTGGATTCCATTTAATTCCAGTTGGTTTCTTTGATAAAAATCCAACTATTAACTTACCGCCTTCTTGTAAGGGAGAAAGTAAGTCTAATAAGTAAGATAAGTAAGAAAGACTCAGTTTTATTTATAAGTCCTTGTGAGTGCCATCACACATGGCACCATTATTGCTCATTTTGCAACCACAGAAATAAACTTCTTTATCCTCTTCAAATTTTACTTTTTCAGGTAAAAAATCGGTTCCTTGATGGGATCCATCACAAAAGGGTTGTTTTGAGCTAAGACCACATCTACACCAATAATAGTTCTTATTAGCTTCAACGGATGTCTTGAAAGGAAATTTTTGTACTATATTAGGTTTATTCATAAAATAAAATTAACACAAACAAATCGTTTAGTTGCTAATGAGATTTATTACCATCTAAGTTATATTCTTATATATGGAGAGTGAAAATGACTGAGCAAAGAATCTTAAAAATGGGTAATCCTATTCTAAGATTGGTTGCCTCTAATTTTGATAACAAAGAAATTTTATCGGATGATACAAAAGTTCTTTTGGATAATATGTGGGATACCTTGAGAGAGGCAGGAGGTATTGGCCTAGCTGCACCACAAATTGGAGTATCAAAGCAACTTGCCATAATTCAATTATCAGATGAATCTGAGCGCTACCCTGAAGCAGAAACTTCAGAAGCTTTTACTATTTTTAACCCTAAAATTATAGTTTTAGATGATGAACTCCAAGGATTTTGGGAGGGTTGTTTAAGTGTACCGGGAATAAGGGGGTACGTTGAACGACCCAAGAAAATTCAAGTTGATTATTTGGATGAACTTGCACAGTCGAGGAGCATAATTCTTGAAGATTTTCTTGCTGCAGTTTTTCAGCATGAATTGGATCATTTAATTGGTATGCTATACGTTGATAGGGTGTCAGATATAGGTACTTTAATGTTTGAAGATGAAATGAAGTTGTTGGATGAAGTTGAAGATGATCAACTTATGGATTAAGAATTTTAAGGAAATAAGGTCAGGGAATTTTATATGTCGTTAAACGAACAAACTATTAGGGCGGCTTGGGAAGGAAGAATATCAGGATGTCTGTTGGGAAAGCCTGTAGAGATTATTTCTATGCGAGAGGGAAGGGAAGGTCTTAATAAATATTTATCTGAATCCGGCTCGCTCCCTTTAAGAAATTATGTCCGTCCTATGGAGCATGCATTACTAAGAGGAGCAAATAAAAAGTGTTGTCTGGGTACGATGGACAAGGCTGAAGCAGATGACGATATAACCTATAGTGTTTTAGGTTTGATGATGCTCGAAACACATGGAACGAAACTAAATACTGACGATGTTGCTAGATCGTGGATAAATTTATTACCGGTTGGGGCAACTTTTACTGCTGAACGAGATGCTTATTTAAAATTGATTGAAAAATCAGATACGGCCTATCAATTTGGAGGAAAACGTAACTTTAATTTTGAAGATATCAATGACAGTGAATACAACGATTGGATAGGTGCTCAAATAAGAATTGATATGTACGGTTGGGTTCTACCGGGTAAACCGAAGCTAGCAGCAGAATTGGCCAGGCAAGATGCACGTTTGTCCCACAGAGATTGTGCAGTAGAGGCTTCAGCTTTTATAGCAGCTCTTTGCGCATTAGTTCCAGTTTCATCTTCAAGAGAAGAGGCTGTTGATGATGCATTGTCTTTGATCGATCAAGAATCTGAAGCCGTTGCTGCAGTTAAAATAGGGATTGAGAATCAGGGAAAAAATCCTTCAAAGATCCATGACTTTTACGGAGACATGTCGCCCGTTCATAGTCTGAATAATCTAGCAGTTGTTGTGTGGGCATTTTTGTCATTTCAAGATTCTTTCGATGAGGCTATAGGGGAAACTATCTGCTGCGGTTGGGATACAGATTGCACAGGGGCAACCGTTGGCGGCTTAATAGGCCTGGATAAACAATCTATTCCATCTTTGTGGACAGATCCTTGGCAAGGCAGAGTAACCACTTCCATTGCTGGAGTAGGAGAGTTACAACTTGATGATTTGGTTAAGAGAACATGCGCTTTGGTTGAGAGTTTTTCTTCTATAAAAGATTTGGATTGATTTTTTATGTCTCCTGAGATTACTGTTTTTGGAAGTATCAACATGGATTTAGTTGTTTACTCGGCTATTGAACCTCAAAAAGGTGAAACAGTAATAGGTACTAGTTTCGAAACCTTTCAAGGAGGAAAGGGCGCTAATCAAGCGGTGGCTATTTCCAGATTAGGTGTCCCAGTTTCTTTAGTGGGAAAAGTAGGCAATGATGTTTTTGGGAATGAGCTATTAGATATATTAAGAAAAGAGGCTATTGATGTTTCAGGGGTGCAAGAGTCTTCAGAAGATTCCGGAACAGCCTTCATAACAGTTTTTGAAGAGACCTCACAAAATCAAATTATAGTCATTTCAGGGGCCAATGCTTTTGTTAAATCCGATCAGGTTACAAAACAAACTCTGGCTTCCTCGAAAATATTGATAGCCCAACTTGAAACGCCTTCTGGCGAGACTGAGAAACTCTTCAAACGATCTAAAGAGTTTGATTGCTATCGTATTTTAAACACTGCCCCTGTTCACAATCTAAGCAATTCACTAATGAATGAATCTGATCTTTTGATAATGAATGAGACAGAATTAGCTACTTTAAGCGGAGATAGTCTATCAAGACAATTTACGTCACAAGGCCTTAATAAGTCATTAGAAAAAATACCTTTAACGAATAAACAGTCAGTCATTGTGACTTTAGGATCTCAAGGAGTTTACGTTTATGAGAATAAGACAGGAACTTTGATCTCTGGTCTGGATGTGGCGACAGTCGATACAACTGGCTCTGGAGATTGTTTTGTGGGGGCTCTGGCCACTCAGTATTTAGTACACGGTAATTTGGTAGATGCTGCTTATTTCGCTAACAAAGCTGCGGCCTTGTCTGTAACTAAGAAGGGCGCTTCTGCTTCAATGCCTAGCTTAGAAGAAGTTGTAAATTTGATTTAAATTAATTAATCTAATTTCTTATCAAGGGGAGAATATGGAAGGCAATTGGAATGTTGAAATAGAATATAAGCACGTAGAGCGATTTGAGCCCGGCTCATCTGAAAGTGTTACTTACTTAGATCAGCACGGATACGTTATTCTCAAAGAAACCCTAACGGAAAAAGAAGCTGAAAAAACACTCAGCCTTTTATGGGATTACCTAGAGGATCTGGGGACAGGAATTGACCGAAAGGATCCGCGGACTTGGGAGGATGATCGATGGCCAACTTCTGCCCATGGCGGAATACTGCCAAGTTACGGTATTGGGCATTCTGAATCTCAGTGGTTTTTAAGAAGTATTCCTAATGTAAAAAAAGCCTTTGCCAAGATTTGGGGTACAGACGAGTTATTAACTAGTTTTGATGGAGTGTCTCTTTGGAGACCTTGGAATATTAATCCGTCTTGGAAAACTGAGAGTGGACAATCTTGGTTTCATATTGATCAACACCCAATAACAAGGCCTGGAAAGCAGTGCATACAAGGACTTGTAAATCTCTTACCAACTTCACAAGACATAGGGGGTAATGTCGTAGTGCCCGGCTCCCATCGTTTCTTTAAAAATATACCCTCTGAGTACAAAGAGAGGCTAGCTAAATTACCTTTGGGAATAGACCATTTCCGCTTCCCTAATGATGACCCAAAACTTTCGTCCGAAAAACCTCTCATGTGCCACATGGAGCCCGGAGATATGTTGCTTTGGGATTCTAGAACAATTCATTGCAGTAATTCCGGTATTAAGTTACCGGAAGGCGCCAAAGGCCTCATAAGAGCTGCATCTTTAATTTGCATGATGCCAAAAGAGCGATCCAATGAAGATGTCATCAACCAAAGAAGAAAAGCCGTGGAAAGAGTAATTTCCACTACTAACTGGTCTGACACTTTTAGAAACGCTGATGAGTTTCCTGTGATTCTAGAAGCTAAAGACAGAGAGAAGTACAAATGGCCACCTAAGCCAAAACTTACCGATTATCAAAAGGACCTGGTTGGATAACATGGAGACATTTCAAGAATACGCAGCTGCAGGAATGGGTATTGCTTACCATGCCCTGAATTACCCAGAAAAAAAGGCGATTATCAGTGAGCACGGAGAAAGGACTTTTAGAGAGTTAAATGAAAATAGCAATAAGTTTGCAAATTTTCTTCGCGAAGAGGGTCTTATAGCAGGCGATGCCGTGGCCATTCTTTCAAAGAATCGACCGGAATTCTTGGAAGCACTGTTTGGACCTTTAAGGATTGGATTGAGGGTAACTCCTATTAACTGGCATTTAACACCCGAGGAAGTGGTTTATATAGTCGACAATTGTGAAGCAAAAGTTTTAGTTTGTGATGCAATCTTTGGTGAGAGTATAGAGGCTATAAGCAAAGAACTACCTGAAGTTTTAGTTCTGGCGGTTGATGGCATTCATGGTTTGGCCAAGTCCTATCAAGAAACTTTAGATAATCATGACTCAGATAATATTGAGAATCCAGAAGCTGGAAGATCTATGCTCTATACTTCGGGGACTACCGGCAGACCAAAAGGGGTTTTTAGAAAAGAAAATCCTCCTCCTTCGAAACTAGAGAAATTAGTCTTACAAACAGCTAACTTCAATCCTGAAACTGATTTTTCCATTTGTCCTGGGCCCGCTTATCACGCAGCTCCTTTAGGCTTAAATATTAATATCTCTTTGATGTCAGGTGTTGGTGTCTACCTTATGGACAAGTGGGACCCTGAAAAAATGTTAAAACTCATTGATGAATACCAATGCACTCATACTCACATGGTCGCCACTATGTTTCACCGAGTTTTAAGATTGCCGGAAGAGGTAAGAAATAAGTACAACCTTAGTTCTTTAAAATGGATTATTCATGGAGCTGCTCCCTGCCCAGTTGAAGTAAAAAAGGCCATGCTGGACTTGATGGGCCCTGTGCTGTACGAATATTATGCTGCCACTGAAGGAGGAGGTTGTTACATAGGTCCCGAAGAGTGGCTCAAAAAACCTGGAAGCGTCGGTAAAGCAAACGAAGGCGTTGAAGTCCTTGTTTTGGATGAAGATCACGAACAAGTAGAAGAAGGAAAAGAGGGAACAATTTATTTCAAAGCACCTACAAAGGGTAAGTTTGAGTATTACAAGGCAAAGGAAAAAACCTCAGGTGCTTATTGGGGAGATTTTTTTACAATGGGTGATATTGGCTTCAGAGATGAAGATGGTTTTTTCTTTTTAACCGGAAGAAGTGCCGACACAATCATTTCAGGAGGAACCAATATATATCCTCAAGAAATTGATAATATTTTATTAATGCATGATCAAGTTGCGGAAGTGTGTTGTATAGGTGTGCCGAATGAGGATTGGGGAGAAGAAATAAAAGCCGTTATTAACCTTGAACCAGGCTCTGATAGCAAATCAGTGCATGAAGAATTATTGGTTTTATCCGAAGAAAAATTATCCAGTTTTAAAAGACCTAAAACTTATGAGTTTTGGGAGGAAGAATTACCTAGGTTGCCAACAGGCAAGATTCAGAGAAATCTTGTAAAAAAGAGGTTCTGGGATTAAATTTTTAAAGATTTTAAATAGCCACTCACCCTTTCCTTAAATAACTTATTAAATTTTTTAATATCTATTCCTAAGGCAATTTCAGCGTTAGGTTTTTTGTTACTTATTTTGCCTAGAATGGACTGGTTGAATTCACAGACAGTCTCGCCTGAAGTGTACTTTCCTTTTGTTTCTGTTCTTACATAGGCACTTTGATAAGTTAAAAGATCTGATGAAATTACACTTGCCATAGCAAGCGAATCATACAAATGAAGTCCTTCGTCACTAATAAGGTCAGAGCGAATATTAATCCAAGGGTCCACAGCTTGTTTAACAAATTGGCAGAATGGGTGGGGATTTTCTCCAATAGAAATTAACTCTTCACGACTCATTCTAGTTTGATGGCACACATCCAAAGGAACCATGACTATAGGAATCCCCGAAGTAAAGACTGCATCAGCTGCTTCAGGATCAGCCCATACATTAAATTCAGCTGCCGGCGTTATGTTTCCAGGGATTTTTGCAGCTCCAGCCATCATGGTTATTTTAGGAATATGCTTGGATATATCAGGATATTTATTTAAAGCTATTGCAATGTTGGTTAGAGGGCCAATAGTTACAAGTTCAACTTGACCGGAGTTTTTCTTACAAGTCTCATAAATAAACGTTGAAGCGTTTTCTGTACTGGCATCAGGCTTTAGCAGAGGGGTTAATTGTTCCATTTCTTCTCGTTTGCTAAGCCAAATCCGTTCTTCATTTCTTTTCTTATCGAAGGTGTGACCAGGTCCTGATCTAAGAGGAATATTTCTTTTAAATTGATTAAGGAGATAGGCCGCATTGCTATAACCTCTTTCTACGGGAACATTGCCTTGAACCGTTGTAATTCCTAAAATATCTAACTCAGGCGAGTTCAATGCCATCATAATTGCAAAGCAATCTTCTGGGTCTCCCCCTTTGGTTCCCATTGCGGGGTCAGTATCAATAATAATTTTCTTTTTCATTTTTTACCTTGAGAGATTATCACTAAATTTCCATAAATTATGCTAACTTTTAACTTCCTTTAAAGTTAGAATACAAAAAAAATATATCAAAGAAAAAGGATATTTTAGGCTTATGAAAAATTTTAGGACATTAATAATATTTATTGCACTTTCTCTATCTTTTAAGATATTTGCTATTGAAGCCAACCAGAAAGTAGAAAATTTTAGATTAAATGACTCATTGGGTAACTCTCATGAACTTTTTTATTATTCAGATCAAGAGGCATTGGTCTTTTTGGTTCAAGGTAATGGCTGCCCTTTCGCTAGAAATGCATCAATTCGTTTTCATGAATTAGAAAGGCTGTATTCAAAAAATAAAGTTAAATTCTTTATGTTGAATTCTAATTTACAAGATACCAGAGAGAACATCGCTGAAGAAGCAGATTTATTTGATTACAAGTTACCAATTCTTATGGACAAAACGCAGTTGATTGGAGAGTCGCTTGAAATTACTAGGACAGGAGAAGTTTTCGTTATTAATCCTAAAACATGGAAGGTAGCTTACACAGGTGCTTTGGATGACCGTCTAACCTATGAGAATCAAAAAGAAGAAGCTTCAGTGCATTTCTTAAAAGACGCCCTTGATGAAATTCTTGCTGGTAGCAAAGTATCTTTGGCTACTACTGAATCTTTGGGATGCTTAATTAACTTTCCTGAACAAAGGGAAAAAGAAAAGCACGCAAGTATTTCTTATTCTGAAGAAATTGCTCCAATCCTTATAGATAACTGTACTTCTTGCCATCGGAAAGGTGGCCTTGGTCCTTGGGCAATGACTGATTACACCATGGTGAAAGGATTTTCATTGATGATGAGAGAGGTTCTAAGAACGAAAAGAATGCCTCCATGGCACGCAGATCCAAGCATAGGACATTTCAGTAACGACAGATCTTTAAGTACTGATCAAATGAAAACCCTTGTTCATTGGATAGAAAGTGGTTCTCCGAGAGGAGAGGGCAAGGATCCATTGTTAGACGCAGAAATCAGTGAATCCGTTTGGTCAAACGAATCAGAGCTTGGACCGCCAGATTACGTTATTGAAATTCCTACCACAGATATTCCGGCAACGGGTGTTGTTGATTACAAATATCATTTTGTAAAAAATAAAATTGGAAAAGATATATGGGTTGGGGCTTCGGAGATAATTCCAGGAGATAAAGCTGTCTTGCATCATGTAATTACTTCTTTTGGAGAATTAAACGTGAAAGGGAAAAGAAAAGGTCGATTAAATTTTAGAACCATGAAGGGTCTTCGAGGTTATGCTCCCGGTATTAACAGTAACCCATTTCCGGACAACTCAGGTATTTTCTTGCCTGGCGATGTTACTTTCGAATTCCAAGTACACTACACACCAGTAGGGAGAAAAACCGTTGATTCATCAAAAATGGGTATTTGGGTTTTAGATGAAGCTCCTGAACATGAGATCTTTTCCAATACTATGATTAATTCAAGGATTAAGATCCCTGCTGGTGCAAAGAATCATCAAGAATTTGACACCATGACCGTTAAAAGAGATTCTCTTTTGTACAGCGTGTTACCTCACGCTCATTACAGAGGCAAGGCTATGGAAGTAAGTGTTATCTATCCAAATGGAGAAGAAGAGATTCTATTATCTGTTCCAAACTACGATTTCAATTGGCAAACTTCTTATGATTTTAAAGAACCAGTTTTTATTCCAAAAGGATCTAAACTCAAGCAAATAAATTGGTGGGATAATTCAAAGGCAAACCTTGCTAATCCTGATCCTACTGTTGATGTTTATTGGGGAGATCAGTCTTTTGAAGAAATGTTATTTGGAGCTTATATGATGAGGAACTTAAAAGAGGGTGAAGTAGAAGCCATTCGTACTTCTAAAGACTACAGTGCCAGTTTAGATAATTAAATTATTTTTGCGAGGCTTCTCTTATAGCTTTAAATTCGCTCCCTTCATACCACTTAGGCCATTCATTTGAATTAGCCAATCTAAGAACCATGTTAGTGGTGATAGTTAGCTGTTCATTAAAACCGCTTAAGTCCCAGTCTTCACTGTATTCGTCTGAAGGTTGGTGATAATCCTTGGCGGTATAGGCATTGGCAATCTTAGATCCAGCTTCTACGCCTCCAATTACTTTATCAACTCCACCATCAGCATAGAGAACGGGTACACCTTTCTTCGCTAGGCTAATATGATCCGAGCGATAAAAATACCCCTTCTCCGGTTGAGGGTCGGGCATGATGTATTTATCCAATTTATCTAATTCAGTTTTCAATATATCTTCAAGTTCAGACGCCCCATAACCGACAACAACAACATCTTTAGTTTTCCCCACGGGCAAGACACCGTCAAAATTATAACCAGCAACTACTTTAGAAAGATCTATTGGAGGATATTCAGCAAAATATTGAGACCCTAAGAGTCCAGATTCTTCTGCAGTAACAGCTAAGAATAAAAGAGATCGCTCGGTCTCTATTGATTTAAAGTAGTTAGCAAGTTCAAGTATTCCTGCAACCCCTGAAGCGTTATCAACTGCTCCGTTATAGATATGATCACTAGTCGCGGAATGATCATCTTTGGTTCCTAGGTGATCCCAGTGTGCCATCATCAAGATATATTCATCTGGTCGTTTAGTTCCTTTTTTAATTCCAGCTACGTTATGGGAATTAGCAAAACTGATCTCATTTAAAAGAGTTGCATTGGCTTTTAATCCCCTCATAGGAACAGCCGTAAAGTTCTTGTCTAGGGCTTTCCTTTTTAATATTTCTAGATCTAGTCCAGCTGCATCAAAAAGTTCTTTTGCAACTTTCGAAGTTATCCAACCTTCTATTTTAACTCTATTGGCCCCCATATCTTCACGTTTAAGATCTATTTGCTTGCCTGTCCAGCTTGTTTCAACAACTTGCCAAGGATAAGCAGCTGGTTCTGTTTCGTGAATAATCAAAACGGCTTCTGCTCCTTGTCTAGCTGCTTCTTCAAATTTATAGACCCAACGACCGTAGTAAGTCATAGCCCTACCTTTAAATAAATCAGGATCTTCCAATCGGAAACCAGGGTCATTAATCAACATAACAAGAGTTTTACCGGTAACATCGATATCTTTGTAATCGTTCCAATCGTATTCAGGAGCAATTACTCCATAACCAATAAATACTAACTCACTAGAGTCTATAGAAATTTCTTCTTTAACTTGCTTGCTCCAAAAAACAGATTCACTTCCAGCTATTAGTTTTCTAGTCCCATTTTTTGTCTCGATGTTAAGAGAAGAATTATTGACATCTACGACCATTTTACTTAATGGAACATCAAGAAAATAATTGTCTTTAATAGGAACTAAACCTGATGCTAGGAATTCTTCTTTTATGTAATCTTTAGTTTTTTCTCCACCTTCTGTACCAGGAGCCCTTCCGCCAAATTCATCTGAAGCTAGTATCTTTATATGTTTGTGTAAATTCTTTTCATCTACAAAACTTTCAGTTGAACAGGCACCAACAATTATTAGGGTTAAAATTAATAGTATTATATTCTTCACAGTAACCTCCTTAGGCTCTTCGTATTGAAAGTCCGCCGTCGACGGGCAGGGCAACTCCGTTTATAAAAGATGCTGCTGGCAAGCAAAGACTGAGAGTTGCATGTGCTACCTCTTCGGGTTCGCCATATCGTTTTAGTCCAACGCGTCTTCTTGCATAAGTAGCTTTGTCTTTTTTATCAATGTGTGCAGTCATGTTAGTGTTGATAGGACCAGGACAAATACAATTAACCGTTATACCCTGTGGTCCCAGCTCAAGAGCTAAAGACCTAGTTAAACCTATAACTCCGTGTTTAGCAGCAGTATAAGGACTTCCAAAAGGAGTTGCTCCAAACCCTTCGGTTGAAGAAATATTAACTATTCTTGCGGCATCTGATTCTAAAAGGAAAGGCAAGGATGCCCTAATAAGGTTTACTTGTCCGGTCAGAACTACATTCAAAGTATTTTGCCAATAATTATCGTAATTATCATCTTCAATTGTCGTTGGTAAAGAAATACCAGCATTATTAATAAGGTGGTCTAATTTTTCAAATTTATTTATGCCTATTGTTAATGCATCTTTAATAATACTTTTATCGGTCACATCAAGAGCAATTCCAATGCACTCTCCTCCAGAAGAGTTAATCTCCTTAGCTAGCTGAGTTACGTTTTCTTCATCTATGTCAGTTGCTATTACTTTAGCGCCTTCTGAAGCGAAGACTAATGCAGTAGCTTTTCCCATGCCGCTGCTGGCACCAGTTATTAGAGTAACCCTGCCTTTAACAGATCTTGATAAATTATTAAATCCTTCCATAAATAATATTAGTTTGAGTTATTGTTAGAGATATTAGAATATAGAACTACAAAACACTAATATTAAGGAAGAAGAATGACGGACCAACTAGCGACTTTAACCTCAGAAGGTGACGTTTCAATAATTACTCTTAATGATGGGAAAGCCAATGTCTTTTCTCCTGAGATGAGTAAAACCATAAGCAGCCTATTAGATGAAGTGCCAGATGATAAGGGGTCCCTTGTAATTACAGGAAGGCCGGGTATCTTTTCTGCAGGCTTTGATTTAAAGATTATTTCTTCAGGAGATGCGAGTGCTGTTTCTAGTATGATCAAAACTGGATTTACTTTGTTGGCAAGGGTCTATAATTTTCCTAGACCTGTAATTGCTGCATGCAGTGGACATGGTGTGGCATTAGGAGCTTTTCTCCTTTGTTGTGCAGATTATCGTATCGGAGCTATGGGACAATTTATAGTTCAAGCTAATGAGACTAGAAACAATATGTCTATTCCTACTCCTATTTTAGAAATTTCAAAAACAAGGATTTCAAAAACTCATTGGTACAGAGCCATACTTAACGCTGAAGCTTACCCTATAGAGAAAGCTATTGAACCAGGTTACTTAGATGAAGTTGTCGAAGCAGAAAGTCTAATGACTAGGGCGATGGAGGTGGCTAATGATTTAGCAACACTTGGTCATCCTCATTACAAGATAACCAAAGACCTAGATCAAAAAGATACTTTAAAGAGAATTCATGACGCTATAGATGAAAATAACTCGCTTTAGAAAAAAATAAAATATTACTTTCTTAGTTCTTTCTTTTTGTTACCCTACGCATCCTAATGTGGGGCCATAGCTCAGATGGGAGAGCGACGCGTTTGCAACGCGTAGGTCGTCGGTTCGATCCCGACTGGCTCCACCACCTAGTCCAATTTGGAGTATATAAATGCAAATCCCTCTATTCCGGTTATAATTTTTGCTAATGGATAGAAGAAAATTCTTAAAGATTACAGGATTGGGCCTTGGCTCTGCTGCTGTATTAGGTTGGGGATTAAATAGATTTGGAATCATAAGGAGAAAATATAGGATGGATAAAAACGAAAACATTATCATAGAATTTATATCATGTTGGTCAGAATTAAATGCAGAAAAGTTAGCTGAGTTTTTCACCGAAGATGGTATTTATCACAATATGCCCATGGAACCGGTTCAAGGTAGGGAAAAGGTGAAACAATTTATAGCAGGTTTTATTCAGTCTTGGACTTCCACAACTTGGGAACTTTTATCTATCGTCAGCCATGGGGATATAGTTATTGCAGAAAGATTAGATCGCACTCAGGCAGGAGAAAAAAGTGTTGATTTGCCTTGTGTTGGAATATTTCATATGGAGGGGGGAAAGATAAAATCGTGGCGAGATTACTTTGATAGCAAAACATATTTTGATGCTATGAGTTAGCTTCTACTTTTTCCTAATTCATTGATATAGCCATGCACATACTCATTGCGGATGATATCTTGAAGATCTACCTTCATGTGTTGTTCTCCGAGTAGTGATGAAGGAAAAGAAACTTTGGGTATAGGCGGTTCAAATTTTTTAACCAGATGCTCCACCATACTTTCTTTATCTATCACTTAAAGGATAAAGCCAAATATAGTAATATTAATTATCAGGTAAAAGGAAAAACAACGAGATTTGATATTTACTTATGGTTGAGATTAAAAAAGATTCAGTAATACTATCAACAGGTTTAAATAAGCAATACGATTTACCATTTTTATGGTTAAGAGATAATTGTCAATGTGATGAATGTAGAATTATAGAGACTCAAGAGAAACAGTTTCTTTTGCATACAGTCCCTGTAGATATATCTCCTAAG